>CAVJRB010000205.1:0-5225 GCA_963651655.1 bacterium
CCATAACCGTGGCACTGTCCCCCATATAATCGTAGCCCCATATCTTCTCAAACAGCTGTTCCTTGGAAAACACAATGTTGGGATTTCGGGCAAAAAACACCAGAAGCTCAAATTCCCGGTTGGGAAAACGGATCTCCTTGTCCCCTTTGTAGACCTTCCAGCTGTTTGTGAGAATCCGAAGGTCGTGGATCCGGATCTCATCCAGCTGCGGGCCATCTGCGCCTTCCTTTTCCGTCTTTTCATTTTGGAACCGTTCCTGCAGCCGCTTGTACTGCCGAAGGTTTGCTTTCACCCGCGCTACCAGCTCGGCAGGGTCAAAGGGCTTGGCAATATAGTCATCTGCCCCAAGTCCCAGTCCCCTTATTTTATCCACAGACTCTGTGCGGGCGGTCACCATCAGCACCGGAATGTCCAGCTTTTCCCGGATTTCCCTGCAGATCTCATAGCCGCTTTTCCCAGGCAGCATCAGATCCAGAAGCACCAGATCATAGGAAGCCTTCTCCATGGCATCTGCCACCTTCGTCCCATCTGCTACCACCTCTGTCTCAAAACCAGCCAGCTTCAGATAGGCCTCTTCCACCATGCTGATATCCTCGTCATCCTCCACGATCAGGATCCTGTTTTTCTCTTCCATCAATTGTCTCCTTCCCCTGCAGCCTGCGGCAGATCCAGAATTACCGCAAAGCCATTGTCGCTTTTTGCCTGCACAGTTCCGCCCATGGCCTGGATCAGGTATTTCACAATATACAGTCCCAGTCCGTTTCCTTCATTTTTCCCCCGGGATTCATCCCCTCTGTAAAATTCCTCAAAAACGCTTGGCAGCTTCTCCTTACTGATTCCTACTCCGTTATCCGAAAAAATAATCTGCATTCCTGCCGAAATCTTTTCCAAAGTAATCCTCATGTGCACAGGCGTTACCTGGGCATATTTCAGGCTGTTCCCAAACAGATTGTCCAGAATTCTCTGAAACTGGGTCGCATCGATCATCGCCCAGCTTTCCCCATCCGGCAGCATCGCTTCCAGCTTCGCCTCTTCCGGCACCAGAAATTCTGCCTTGTTTTTCACATAGTTTCGGATAAAAGCATTCAGCTCGATCCGATGCAGTTCCAGAGGCACATTTCCAGTCTCCATTTTTGACAAATAAAACAACTGCTCCAGAAGGCCTGTCATCTCCCCGGTTCTTTTATAGGCAGCCGTAAGGAACCGCTTTTGCATCTCGGGCTCTGCGGCAACCCCGTCCAGCACCCCTTTGATGGAACCCCGGATTGCAGTCAGGGGCGTTTTCAGATCATGGGAAATTCCGGCGATCATGTCTGTTCTTGCCTTCTCATATTTCTCATTCTTCTCCTGCTCCCTTAGAAGATGGCTTTGCATGTCGTTAAAGGAAGCGCACACATTCTGAAATTCCAGGTCCCCACAGCAGGCGATTTCCTGGGTCAGGTCATTTGCCCGGATCCTGACTGCCCCCTGTTCTAATTCATCCAAAGGCTCCATGATCCGGTCCACCAGTTTTTTGGTAAAGATCTGACTTACCAGGATCAGGACGCCCACGCACAAAATTCCATCAATTCCGAAGTATAAGAAGAACTGTTCCCTGTGAATGGTCCATCCTTCGATCAGCTCATCTAGCCCGCCTTCCGTATCTTTTACATTTTCCAGGGAAAGAACCATTTCTTTTTCAATGGATTCCGTATACATTTTGACAACCACAAGATTAATGACGAAAAAAAGGAGCAGCATCACCAGTACCATTGCTGTATTCAAAAGAAAAATCCGTCTTTTTACAGTCATTGTTCTCTTATTCATGGAAAAACTCCCCTTTCGTTTTTGAAAAAAATTGTAGCCTGCAGTGTTAAATTTTATGTATGGTCAATGTTAAATAAAGATTAAATTCTTTCCCCGCTTTAAATTTAGAGTGTATTTATCCTGTTTACAGATACATTCTTTTTTCAGTCTTGCGAAAAGATTTTAAATAGGTTAGAATGAGTGCATCTTATATGATCAGAGGGGGGGGAAATCTCCTATGAAAAAAACAGACAAGAAATCAACTTACCTTCTGCGCACCAGCATGATGGTTTTGACCACTGTTCTTATTATCCTTTTCTTCTGCATTATGTCCCTGGTGGGGAAAATCCAGGGAACTGCAAGGGTGGTCAACTACGCTGGACTAGTTCGCGGATGTACCCAGCGTATTATCAAGCTGGAGGACTCCGGAACACCAAGAGATGACCTGATCGACACAGTTTCTTCTATTATAGACGGACTTCGAAACGGCAGCAACACCCTGAACCTGGTCCGTTTAAATGACAAAGCTTTCCAGACGAAAATGGACGAGCTTGCAGGCGACTTCGCAGATCTTACAGAAGAAATTTATCTGGTCCGTGAAAAAGGATACGAACATACAGATATTATTTCCAAGAGCGAAGATTTTTTCCAGATCTGTGACGAGGCTACCGGGCTTGCAGAGGCCTACTCCCAGCGCAAGGCCACTTCTCTGGATCATCTGGAAAAAGTGGTGATCGGAATTATTGTAGGGCTGGTCATTATCATCAGCATGGAACTGATCAAGGCCCTTCGTTTCGCAGCCCAGAACCGCATTCTCCAGAAAAAGGTCTATCTGGACGAGGCTACCGGACTTCCCAACAAAAATAAATGCGAGGAGCTTCTGGACGATCCCAATCCGCCCCAGGAAAATGCACTGGTGAGCGTATGCGTATTTGACCTGAACAATCTTCGTACCATCAACAACAACCTTGGTCACGACAAAGGGGATGAATATATCCGCACCTTCGCCGTCCAGCTTAGAAAGGCTGTGCCGCAGGAGTGGTTCGTGGGTCGTGACGGCGGAGATGAATTTATCGCAGTTTTCACAGGGGCAGATCACCCCAGGATTCGGGAAGCCCTGGAAAATATCCGCACCCAGTGCAGGGAGTATTCCAGCCTGCACCCGGAAATGCCCATCAGCTACGCAGCAGGCTATGCCCTGTCCGCCGATTTTCCAGGCAGCACCATGCGGGAGCTTTTCCGCCATGCAGACAAGAACATGTACATAGACAAAAACCAGGCGAAAATCCAGGAAGCCAAAGACAGACAGCAGCTTCACTACCAGCTTCTGGATTTTGTTAAGGAGCAGAATTATCATTTTTCTGCCTGTCTTTACTGCGATGCCCTTCTGGATCAGTATGAAGTTCTGCGGGCTGGATCCGGATTTTTCCTGGCGGAGGACGGCAGCTACTCCGGTGCCGTGGAGCAGATCGTGCAGGAGCTTTCCACAGATGAGACGCGAGGCGGTCTCTGGAGGGGGCTTCAGGCACCTGCACTTGCACAGGCTTTACAGAAAGACCGCCCTTCCACGGAATTTCCTTTCCAGTACGAAAAGGAAGGCAGTCTGCATTATGGGCGCATTACCGCTGTTTTTTCCAATGCCTCTCCTGACGGGCGGCTGCACCATTTTATCCTTGGCTTCGAGAATTTCCATTCCATGGATGAGAAAAATACAGCCAGTGAAAAGACCCAGCTTACCCGCTATTACGAGCAGATGAAGCAGTCCATTCTGGAAAACGGAAGCTATGTGGATGCACTGATGGAAAATGCCCAGGTGATTTATTCTGTAGACCTGACTCACGATACCCTGGAAAATATTTTTTATCATACAGAGCTAAAAGAATTTAACCTGAATCTGGATCTGCCCTGTTCTTACGATCAGTACTGCCAGTCACGCAGCGCTTTTGTCACAGAGGATACCCTGGAGAATTACAGGATCGTGGATTCTTCCAGGAAGCTGCTGGAGCGTTTCCAGTCCGGCTCCAAGCAGATTACTGTGGAATATATGGAGCGCAATACCTCCGGCACCCTGACCTGGCTTCAGAAAACGGTTCTGCTCACCCAGGAAACCCAGTATGACAATCGGACGCAGACGGAGACCCAGGTGATCCACGGCATTATCCTTTTCAAAAACACTTCCATGTTCCATGACAAAGAGCGGGAAGAAAACAGGCGTCTTCAGAGTGCGATTCAGAAGGCTGACTCTGAAAACAAGGCAAAAACCGATTTCATGAACCGTATGAGCCATGACATCCGTACCCCGATCAACGGAATTATCGGGATGCTGGAAATTATAAATAAAAACCGCCAGGATGAAGAGCGGGTAGACGACTGCTTAAGCAAGATCCATCTTTCCACAAGGCATCTGCTGGCGCTGGTAAATGATGTATTGGATATGAACAAGCTGGAGGATCCTCACACAGAGCTTGCTAAAGAGCCCTTTGACTTGCGGGAGCTGATGGATGAGGTTGCGGCTCTTGTGGACGGGCAGCTTTTTAACACCGGGCTTACCCATCGCAAGCACCGGGAAAATGTGGTGCATACTGCCCTGATCGGAAGTCCCCTCAAGCTGCGCCAGATCATGGTGAATCTTCTGAGCAACGCCATCAAGTACAATAAGCCGCAGGGCATTATTGATACCTATGCAAAAGAGGTTTCCTGCGACGGAGAAATTGCTGTTTTTGAGTTTAAGATTACGGATACCGGAATTGGAATGAGTGAGGACTTTGTGAAAAATCAGCTGTTCACGCCTTTTACTCAGGAACAGACCGATGCCCGCACCCAGTATCGGGGTACAGGGCTTGGCATGTCTATTGTGAAAACCCTGGTGGAGAAAATGGGCGGAAGCATCGAGGTCCACAGCGTTCTCGGGGAGGGAACCACCTATGTGTTCCAGATTGGATTTGAGGTGGATAAAAACAGAACGGACACTGATTCGAAGGGGGCTGATGATTCTGCGGACTCGGTTGGCACTCTTACTGGGATTCATGTTCTTCTGGCGGAGGATAATGATATTAATATGGAGATTGCGGAATTCTATCTTACGGATTGCGGTGCTGCTGTGGATAAGGCATGGAACGGACAGGAAGCTGTGGAGAAGTTCTCCCGGTCAGCGCCTGGCACTTATCAGCTGATCCTGATGGATGTGATGATGCCTGTTATGGATGGACTGGAGGCCACCAGACAGATCCGCGCCCTGGCCCGCCCGGATGCAGCCACAATCCCCATCCTCGCCATGACCGCCCAGACTTCCCAGGAGAGTATTCTGGAATGCAGGAAAGCTGGCATGAACGAACACATCGGAAAGCCCATTGAACAGGAGCGGCTGATTCAGATTCTGGAGCGGTTTCTTTAACTAGCCATAAAATTTATACAGTTTTTCATAAACGGACAAGCCCCTG
>CAVJRB010000206.1:0-897 GCA_963651655.1 bacterium
CTTCTTCCCATTCCCGGTCGTATTCAAATATACTCATCGCAACCACCTCAGCTTTGTTCTTCAGGAGAAATTCTCTCAAGATTCCCTCCCGAATGCATTCTTCCACTGCTTTTTCTACCGCTTCATTTAGACTCAGCGTTTTTGTGTTATCTTAGCACAATCCGGTCTTTTTGAAAAGAGGGAAAATATTAAATAAGTATAAAATAACTATTTTCAGCATATCTTCATATGCCAATCTTTCATATACGAAAAATGTGCACGAAAAAACGCCCGAGGGGCATCTTCCTGCCTCCCGGGCGTCTTTCATTTTTCTATCTTTATTTTTCTTCTGCGGCGTCCTCAGTCTCTGTCTCAGTTTCCGGAACTACATTGTGTACCGGGGTGACGGTGGCGATGACGGATTCCAGATCAGTTGTGATGTGGATGTTTTTGTTCTTGGCAATCTCAAGGTCTTTCACACGGAGAGTATCACCAATCTTCATGCCTGCAACATCAACTTTGATCTTATCTACCAGGTCTGCCGGAAGTGCTTTGTAGGCAACTTCTTTCAGCTCATCCTGCAGTACGCCGGATACAACCATTTCCTCGTTCTCCAGAATGATCTCAGCAACGGAATGAACCATCTCATTGCTTACCAGTGCCTGGAAATCAACCTCTTCTACTGTATGTGCAAGAGGATTATAATCAACTTCCTTGATCAGCGCATCATAGGTCTTGCCATCCAGTTCCAGCATTACCTGGCTGCCCTTGTTATTGTTCTTCAGAAGAACTTCAATTTCCTTCTTGGTGAACTTAAGGGGAATGGAACCTTCGATTTCTCTGCCGAACAGGTTACCTGTTACATATCCTTCTCTTCTTAATTTCTTTGCTTTGATGTCCATGCTTCTTTTTTCAGCT
>CAVJRB010000206.1:907-6366 GCA_963651655.1 bacterium
CCATTTTTTGTTAAAATCTGCTCTTGTTTTTCATGAAAAACGGAGTTATAAATAGTGTGAATCACACATTCTGTAAAATCTACAGCACGGAAGAGATCAGCTTCTTCGTATATTCTTCCCTTGGATTTCCAATCACTTCATCCACAGTTCCGCTCTCCACAATCTTCCCCTGGTACACTACGATTACCCGGTCACAGAACGCCTGCACCAGCCCCAGATCATGGGAAATCATAAGAAAAGAAAGGTTCTCCTTTGCCCGAAGCTCCAGAAGCAGCTCCAGGATTTTTTTCTGCACCGTCACATCCAGTGCACTGGTAGCCTCATCACAGATCAGCAGCCGTGGATTCACAGACAGTGCACGGGCAATGGCCGCTCTCTGGCACTGACCGCCGCTGACCTGATAAGGATATCTCTTTGCCATAGACGGCTCAAGTCCGCAGCGGATCAGCAGCTTTTCCACCGCCGCCGTCCTCTCAGCCTTTTTTATCCCCATATTTTTCAAACCTTCCCCAATTCCGTCTCCCAGCGTCCGTCTTGGATCAAAAGATTCTGCCGGGCTTTGAAAAACCATCTGCATGCTCTGATAGATCTGCCGAAGTTCTTTTCCTTTCGCCCTTGTAATATCTTTTCCCTGGAAAAAAATCTGTCCTGTATCTGGCTCAAGAAGCCTTGTGATCATCCTGGCAATGGTGCTTTTTCCGGAACCGGACTCTCCCACGATTCCCAAGCTTTCCCCAGCCCGCAGTCTGAAGCTTACGTCATCCACTGCCGCAAATTCTTCTTTATCCGCCTTAAAATGCTTGCTTAAATTCTTTACTTCCAGTATTGTCTCTTCCACTTTTGTTTCCTGCTTGTATTCTTAAAATTCCCGTGCAGGGAAAATAGTTACTCAAAATTCCCTGCACTTAATTGCTCTCCATGATATTCCGTCTTCACATGCAGCTGCGCATCAATCAGCTCCCTGGTATACTCATTTTCCGGCTGTTCCAGCACCCGGTCAGCCGCGCCAGCTTCCACCACGCAGCCGTCCTTCATCACCAGGATCTGATCCGCCATCTTATGCAAAACTCCTATATTATGAGTCACCAGAATCATGGAAGTTCCGTACTCCTGCCGCATAAGAAGCAGCTCCTCCACCACCTGCTTCTGCACCGTCACATCCAGTGCACTGGTAGGCTCATCTGCCAGCAAAAGCCCCGGGTTCAAAAGCATTGCCATACAGATTCCCACCCTCTGGTTCATTCCCCCGGAAAGCTCAAATGGATAGCTGTTCAGAATCCGCCCAGGGTCTGTAAGCCCTGTTTTTTCCATAATTCCAGCCGCCTTTTCATAGGCTTCCCTTTTGGAAATTTTCCCATGGGCCCGCATCATATCCAGAATCTGCGGACCAATCTTACGTACCGGACAAAGGGAGGCCTTGCTGTCCTGAAAAACCATTCCCATTTCTTTTCCCCGGAGCAGCTGTCTCTCTTTTTCCGGCATGTCTGTAAGGGATTTTCCCCGGTACCGGATTTCCCCGGAAAGAATCTCTCCTTCTTTCCCAAGGATTCCCATAATGGCACGGATCAGCGTACTTTTTCCGCTGCCGGATTCCCCGGCGATTCCAAGGATTTCACCGTCACCAAGACACAAACTTACGTTTCGTACCACCGGCACTCCATCATAACTGACAGTCAGATCGCTAACCTCAAGCAACGGTTCCCCAGAAGTCTCATTCCTGTTCTCTGAAGTCTCTTCATTTCTCATGCTAATTCGTCTTCTTCACTCCACATCCAAATCTGCTGTAATCTCATAATAATCACAGGGATGCGCCGTCATTCCAGTCACATTTGCCTTTGTCACGATTCCCATATTCAGATGGGAGACAAAGAAATAAGCATCGTCATCCAGTATTTTCTGCTGAAGCTGCACCGCCAGATCTGCCCGTTCTTCCATGTCAAAGGTCTGGTGAAGCCTGGATACCAGTTCTGTCACTTCCTCATTTTCATAGCTTCCATAGTTCTTGGAACCAGTCACCGTACTTGTGAAAAAGTACTCTGGATCTCCTGTTGGCGCGGTAGTAAGAGAACTGAGATATACGTCGAAATCTCCGTTTGCGGCAAAGGTTCTGTGGTCGGAAGTGTTGTTTACCTGCACATCAATTCCAATCTCTTTCAACGTCGCCTGGGCGTATTCTGCCAGCTTGGGCTGCTCCAGACGGGTGGGATAGGTAAGCCAGTTGATGGTAAGCTTTTCCCCGTCCTTGTCCACGTAGCCGTCGCCGTCTGTATCTGTCCAGCCGGATTTTTCCAGCAGTTCTCTGGCCCCTTCCGGGTCATAGGAAACGGTTTCCACTGCCTGATTTCCATAGGAAAAACTGTCCGGAAAAGCAGCTTTGGCAGGAATTCCTCTGCCGTTCATCAGCACATTGCAGAAGCCCTCCTTGTCAATTCCCATCTCAATTGCTTTTCTCACATTCTGGTCCTGAACCACCTCAGACTGCAGGTTAAACTGTCCGAAAAAGCATCTGCTGGTAGCACAGGAATTGATGGTGTAATCCGGGTTGTTTTCAAAAAGCAGATAGCTGTCATAGGAAAGCCCGTAGGTTCCCTGGATATCCCCGGTCTGCAGGGCTGCTGCCTGGGCGCTTCCGTCTGCAAAGGATTTCACCGTCACCTTGTCTACCTTCACATCCCCGCCCCAGTAGTTCTCATTTTTCACCAGGTCAATCTGAGTAGGCGTCACATTCTGGGCAATGTAAGGACCGGTTCCTGCCACATTGGCATAGCCGCCCTCCCCCTGAATTCCGTAATCCATGTCAATGATCGCACCATAAGGATCCCCCAGATAATTGATGATCGCAGGACAGGCCTCTGTGGTGTAAATGGTCAGTGTCAGGCCATCCGCGTCAATGTGATCGATTTTCAAATCATAAGGAGCACGATCATGAACGGCCAGCAAATCCTCCAGACATTCCTTGACTGCCTGGGCATCCATGGTCCGCCCGCTGGAAAACTTCACCCCATCCCGAAGATTAATCTTCACCGTAGTGTCATCCACAAACTCATAGTCCGTTGCCAGCCAGGGCTCCACTTCCATGTTGTCGTTGTATTTGAAAAGAGTTTCCCCCACTCCATAGCGAAGAGTGCTCCATCCGGAATAATTGTCGTGGGGATTCAGTCCCGCATCTCCCATCTCCTCACTGTATCCAGTTGTTCCGTAGACAAAGGTTTTCTCCTCTCCCTCCGCAAATGTACAGACCGGAAAAGCTCCCGCTGCCAGCGCTCCTGCAAGTACTGCTGCAATTATTTTTTTCTTCATCCCTTTTTTCCTCCGCTTTTTTCTTTTGGATTCATATAATCACGCAGGGTATCTCCCCACAAACTAAAAACCATAACCGTTACAAACACCGCTCCCCCAGGTGCCAGCACCATCCAGGGTGCAATCTGAAGCAGGGCTCTTCCGTCATTTAGCATGCTTCCCCATTCTGCTGCCGGGGGCTTTGCCCCAAAGCCCAGAAAGGAAAGTCCTGCAAGCTCCATCATCATGGTTCCCATATCCAGCACTGCCGTTACCAGAATGGGACCTGCAATATTGGGAAGAATATGCCTTGCCAAAAGCTGGGGAACTGTACAGCCGGACAGTCTTGCCGCTTTCATATAAGGCTCTTCTTTCTGTGCCATAGTCAGGCTTCTGGAAAGTCTGGCAAACTTCGGCCAGCTCACCGCCCCCAGTGCAAGTACCGCGTTCTTCGTTCCGCCGCCCAGCACGCCAGCCACAGCCATAGCAAAAATAAGGCTTGGAAATGCCAGAAACAGATCAGTGACCCGCATCAGAATGCTGTCCACTCTGCCGCCATGCCAGCCGCAGATCATCCCGATCACCGTTCCTATTACCGTAATCGCGACCACAAGCACCAGGGTGGAAAAAATACTCACCGTACTTCCTGCGATCACCCTGGACAGCATGTCTCTTCCGTACCGGTCTGTTCCAAGGGGATGCTCCAGACTGGGCACCTTCTGAGCCATAAGAAGGTTCTGGGCATCCGGGTCATAGGGGCAAATCTGCTTTGCAAAGATCGCGGTCAGGATCAGCACACCTGCCAGTATGGTGAAAAAAATCAGCTTTTTCTTCACCCATCCTGTTCTTTTTGCTCCATTCATTTCCCTTCACCTCCCAGACGCACTCTTGGATCCAGATAATGGTAAAGAAGATCCGTAAAAAGATTCAGCAGCATGTAGATCACTGCCATCCAGACCACATATGCCTGCACAATGGGATAATCCCTCATATTGATGGCATCCACCGCCATTTTCCCCACACCGTCCCACATAAAAATCGTCTCCACGATAGTAGTTCCTCCCAGAAGACTTCCTATAGAAAGAGACAAAAGGGTAAGGATGGTAAGAAGGGTGGAACGCATTACATTTTTCCAGAGGATCACCCGGTATTTCACGCCGCGTGCATATGCCCCTACAACATAATCCTGATTCAGTTCTTCCAGAACTGCCGCACGTATCTGCCTTGTGTACTTTGACGCCATGGAAATGGCCAGGGTCAAAGTTGGCAGTACCAGGCTTTTCAGGGTGTCCTCCGATGTGATTACCGGGAACCAGCCAAGCTTCACGCAGAAAAACCAGATCAGCACCACAGCCGCGAAAAATCCCGGCATGGAATTTCCCATAAAGCTGAGAACCCGGATCACATAATCTATCCACCTGTTCTGCTTCACTGCCGACAGAATTCCCAAAGGCACTGAAATCAGCAGCGTCACCAAAACAGAAGAAGCCATAAGAAGAAGAGTTGCCGGAAGCTTGGACATCAGGGTTTCCCACACATCCCGTTTGGAAACATAGCTGATTCCCATATCTCCCACAGCCATTCCTTTCAGCCAGTTCAAATACTGAACCAGAAAGGGCTTATCCAGCCCGTACTGTGCCTTTACCTCATCGATGATCTCCTGGGAAACTGCCGCTCCCGCATTGTCGTACATATAAGTGACAGCATCTCCTCCTGCCAGCCTCATCAGGGCAAAAGAAAGAAAAGTGATTCCCAGAAGGACGGGAATCAGCATGAGAAGACGCCTGGTAATATATTTGATCATAAGTATCTCGAATCCTTTGTTTAAGACTTTCTGTACAGTCTAACAGAAAAAAAAATATCACACAACCCGGGCAGGGGGTTCTGTGATATTCCAATTTGTTATGTTTTTGGGCATTTTGGGAATACCG
This sequence comes from bacterium, assembly GCA_963651655.1. GTDB lineage: Bacteria > Bacillota > Clostridia > Lachnospirales > Lachnospiraceae > Blautia_A. The sequence goes on from CAVJRB010000206.1 coordinate 6,118, forward strand.
GATGAAAACAGGCTTCCTGCTGGCTAATTTTCTTTCTCCAGCTCTTCTTTCAGAAACTGTAAAAGCTCCTCCACGGCTTCTTCTGTCTCCTCATTTTTTCGCACAATATAGCCAAACACCACTTTATTTTTCTCATGTTCCAGGGGAATGCCATGATTCACAGCCTTCTGGTTCCCGGAAAGATAGCTTCCGCTGATGTTGCAGAGATCTGTTTCCCGAAGCATTTTTTCCATAATATAGTCGCTGTTG
>CAVJRB010000207.1:0-1056 GCA_963651655.1 bacterium
GATTATGGCATATGCCGATACGCCTTTTGTAAAAGTGCTGACTGGTGTCCGCCGCTGTGGAAAATCCACAGTTCTCAAAATGATTATGGAAGAACTGCAAAGAGAGCAGAACATTCCGTCTGAGCGAATTGTTTGTATGCGTTTCGATTCCATGGAGTATGCGGATATGACAGCAAAGGACATGTTCAAAGCTGTCAAAGAAAAGCTTAGTCCGAATGGAAGAACGTATCTCTTTCTGGATGAGGTTCAGGAGATTGAAGGCTGGGAAAAAGTGGTAAATTCCCTGGCGACCGATTATGATGTGGACCTTTATGTAACAGGTTCCAATTCCAGAATGATGTCTTCAGAAATAGCAACTTATCTGACAGGACGATACGTTTCATTCCGTATCTATACGCTTTCCTTCAGGGAATATCTGGAATTCAAAAAGCAGTATACACAGTTAAAGGATATTCATGCGGAATTAGCAGATTATATCCGTCTGGGCGGTTTTCCTGCAACACACCTGCGAGAGTATTCGCAGGATGAGGTTTATACCATTGTCCGGGATATCTATAATTCCACGATTTTCTCGGATATCGTGAAGAGAAACCAGATTCGTAAGATCGACCAGCTGGAAAGGGTGGTTCGATATACGTTTGCAAATGTGGGAAATTCATTCTCGGCAAAATCAATTTCTGATTATCTGAAATCAGAACATCGTGCTATCGACAATGAAACGGTGTACAGCTATCTGGAAAAACTGGAGAAAGCATATCTTCTCCATCGCTGCTCACGTTATGACTTGCGTGGCAAAGAAATTTTGAAAACACAAGAGAAGTTTTATCTTGCAGATACCGCTTTGCGTTACAGTGTGCTGGGCTATACGCCAGACAGCGTAGCCTCCAGTTTGGAAAATGTGGTGTATCTGGAACTTTGCAGACGAGGATATACCGTAACCATTGGAAAAACACCGGATGGCGAGGTCGATTTTGTAGCGCAGAAACAGAATGATCGGTTGTATGTGCAGGTCACACAGGAAATTAAATCGGAGAAGACCCAAAAACGAGAATATGA
>CAVJRB010000207.1:1066-7073 GCA_963651655.1 bacterium
ACGACTGCTGGAAATCCGGGATAACTATCCGAAATATGTTTTGAGAGCCGATGAATTTGCCGGAGGTAATTACGAAGGCATTAAGAGTATGCATGTTGCAGATTTCTTATTGAGCACAGAATATTAACGGTAAGGGCAGCTGTATTTATCATGTTGTCGAAACGATAGTGTAATGTCACAAAGGGGTACCGACAGCCAGCGAAACAGAGCTTTCGTGTCACAAAAGCTCTGCTTGTAAGTTATAGTTTACATTCTTCAAAATAATTCTGAAATCTATTGCTGTAGAGAAAAATCAATTTGCTTTTCGTTTCAAAAGCAACTTTAAAATCACATTTCATTTAATGCCATAAACAATAAAAATCAAGCAGGAAGCAGCTAATTACCTGCCTCCTGCTCGATTTTTATATCCCGAAATTAACAACCAATGTTAAACATTCTGCAGATTGCATTAAATAACTCGGTACAGCTATTGAAATTAAAACACATAGTTTCGACCTCCTTATTTTTTATTATGTATCAGCTGATTACAAAAGAGATTGTAATACATTTGTAACAAATAAACAATAGGAGATGACTGGATGCGCTGGCAATAGCTGGAAGCTATCTTATTTCAGAAATACATGGATCAGCTTATCGTAAATCCTCCTGTAAGGCTGATAGCGCATAGGCAGATCAATCCAGGTCTTTTTATCTACGATGCTCTTATAATGGGAAAAGGTTTCGAAGCCTTTCTTGCCGTGATAGCTTCCCATACCGCTTTCCCCAAATCCGCCGAAAGGCATTTCGCTGGTTGCAAGGTGAATGACCACATCATTGATGCAGCCTCCTCCGAATCCGCATTCGGATGTAACTTTCTCTGCAATTGCCTTATCCTGGGCAAAAATATAAAGTGCCAGAGGATGTGCCATGGAATTTACTTTATGGATGACCTCATCTATGGAAGTAAAGGTAAGCACCGGCAGCACAGGCCCGAAAATCTCTTCCTGCATTACAGCATCCTCGAAAGTGACAGAATCCATTACAGTTGGTTCGATCTGCAGGGTTTCCGGTTTTACATTTCCGCCGCAGATGACTTTGGCAGGATCAATCAGTCCCTGAATACGGTTAAAATGCTTTTCATTGATGATCTTTCCGTAATTTTTATTTTCCAGGGGGGCCTTGCCAAACTGTTTGCGGATCTGTTTCTGAATCTGCTTTATAAGCTCATCTTTTACCTCGCTGTGGCAGTAGATATAATCCGGAGCCACGCAGGTCTGTCCGCAGTTCAGGTATTTTCCAAATACAATACGCTTTGCGGCAAGCTTCAGGTTTGCAGACCGGTCTACAATGCAGGGGCTTTTGCCGCCAAGCTCCAGGGTGACAGGGGTAAGATGCTCGCTGGCATGGCGCATCACTTCTTTTCCCACTGCCTGGCTTCCAGTGAAAAAGATATAGTCAAAATGCTCCTGAAGAAGACAGGCGTTTTCTGCACGTCCGCCCATAACAACTGCAACATGATGCTCTGGGAAACATTCCCGGACGATTTCCCGGATGATGTTTCCGGTGGCAGGAGAGTAGGCGCTTGGCTTAAGCACAGCTGTGTTTCCTGCCGCAATTGCATCTACCAGCGGATCAAAGGTGAGAAGAAAAGGATAATTCCAGGGACTCATGATCAGGGAAACCCCATAGGGAGACGGCTTCATGTAGCTTCTGGAATGAAACTGCGCAAGCGGGGTGTGCACAGTCTTTTCTTTGGAAAGAGAGCGGATGTGCTTCAGCATGTAGGTGATCTTGCTGAGAACAAGGCCAGATTCGCACATGTAGCTCTCAAAGCTGCTTTTTCCAAGGTCAGCCTTCAACGCGGCGTTGATCTGATCCTGGTGTGCCTGGATGGACGCCTGCAGCTTCTTCAGAGCCTCAATGCGAAACTCAATATTCAGTGTAGTGCCTGTATAAAAGAATTCCCGCTGTCTGCGGATGATTTCCTGGATCGCTTCCTGTGTCATGGGATTTTCCTCGCATTATATAATGTAGTATTGTTTAGAGTCCCTCTCCAGGGACGAGATCCTGTTAAAAAAACGCGTCTTATGCTTCCGGCTGTTCTTTATCCGGCATCAGCATATAATAAAACTTCTCCAGCTCCCCGGCATCCATCAGTACCGGAACGGGATACAGAGGATTGGCTTCCTTGTCTGCATAATGGGACAATTTCGGAATATCCTCTTCCTGGATTTCCGGAATGAAATCCCCGATGCCAAAGCGGGCTTTCATATCCTTGATGGCCTGGATAAAGCCTGCAGCAGCTTCCTCCACAGGTGTTTCCTTATCCGCAACGCCTGCTGCAACAGCTAAGGCTGCCAGTTTCTTGTGAATGGTTTTTCCGTAGGCTTCCAGCACATAGGGAAGAAGCACTGCATTGGCAAGTCCATGAGGCACATTGTACTGTCCGCCCAGGGAATGTGCTACTGCATGCACATAGCCCACATAAGATTTGGTAAAAGCACAGCCTGCAAAGTAGGAAGCACGGAGCATATTCCTGCGGGCTTCCTTATTGGAACCATCTGTGTATGCGGTATCCAGATTTTCAAAAATCAGCTTTACAGCATCCAGGGCATTTTTCCTGGTGCCTGGCGTGGTGGAATTGCCGATGTATGCCTCCACTGCATGGGTAAGGGCATCCATACCGGTAGTTGCAGTGATAAAAGGAGGAAGGCTTAAGGTAACCTTCGGATCCAGAACTGCATAGCGCGGAATCAGCGGAAAATCGTTGATGGCATATTTGTGTCTGGTCTGTGCATCTACAATTACCGCCGCCAAAGTTGTTTCACTTCCGGTTCCAGCTGTGGTCGGTACGGCAATCAGAAGAGGAAGCTTCTTGTGCACCTTCAGAATTCCCTTCATCTTAGCAAGGGACTGACGGGGCTTGGCGACCCTGGCACCCACTGCCTTGGCACAGTCCATACTGGAACCGCCGCCGAAGCCGATGATGGCTTTGCAGTTGTTTGCATGGTAAAGTTCAAGCGCTTCTGCTACATTGTCTGTAGTAGGATTGGCTACTGTTTTGTCATAAAGGATATAAGAAATGCCGCTGTCTGTCAACGCCTTTTCCAGACGGTCGGTAAGTCCAAGCTTATGAATGCCTGCATCTGTGATGATCAGCACATTTTCGCATTTTTTCTTTTTCAGCACATCGGGAACTGCCTTCAGGCTGCCGATGATCTCCGGGTTTCGGTAAGGCAGAAAGGGAAGTGCGAACTTAAACACATTCTGGAAAATTCTGCAGTATATTTTCTTCAATGGATTCATAATAAAATTTCTCGCTTTCTTGTACGGTTTTTATCCTGAATGAAATTATATCATGGTTTCAAATATTGTAAAGATAAAATAATTTTAATATCAAGATAAAATTGCGGGCAGATTTCTCTTATCGACTGATGGGGGATTGTGTGTTATGATAATATGAAGATATCAGGGGCAAAAGGTCAAAAAGCCGTTCGTGCTTGCACGATAAGGCGTTTGAACTTGGGCCCCGCAGGGCATGAGGAAGTAGCGATTTACGTAGTAAATCTGCGGATTCCGAATGCCCTAGAATTGCGGGAGCTGCAAAGCAGCGGAGCAATTCGTAGATATCAAGTTAGGGGAAAAATACTTTTTGTCCCTAACATCCTATTAAGAACATAAAGAAAGGGGTATTTTCCATGGCAGAGACCTTTGGAAAGAATCCGGAAAAGAACTTGAGCATAGGCATTCTGGCACATGTAGATGCAGGCAAGACTACATTGTCAGAAGCACTTTTATATTTAAGCGGCAAAATCCGCAAGCTGGGAAGAGTAGACCATAAAGATGCATATCTGGACACCTCTCCTTTGGAGCGGGAACGTGGAATTACAATTTTTTCCAAGCAGGCCATCCTTGATCTTGGAGACACCAGAGTCACGCTTCTGGATACTCCTGGCCATGTAGATTTTTCCGCGGAGATGGAGCGGACCCTGCAGGTACTGGACTACGCCATTTTGGTGATCAACGGAGCAGACGGCGTGCAGGGACATACCGTAACGTTGTGGAGACTTCTGGAAAGATACCAGATTCCCACCTTTATTTTTATCAACAAAATGGATCAGGACGGAGCCGACCAGGAGGCTCTTCTGGCAGAACTGAGGAAACGTCTGAGCGAAAACTGTCTGGACTTTGGTCCCACGGATATCAAAACAGAGATTCAAAAAGAAACAGATCCGGGCAGCCGCGCGGAGCAGAACAACAATGAAATTTTCCACACAGAAGCAGAGCACGGGGAAGCATTCTGGGAAAGCCTGGCCATGTGCGACGAGCACCTTCTGGAAAAATATCTGGAAGAGGGCGAGGTTGGCCCGGAAGAAGTTACCCGGCTGATCATAGAGCGCAAGGTTTTCCCCTGCTATTTTGGTTCTGCCCTGAAAATGGGAGGCGTGAAATATCTCATCGGCGGACTTGAGCGCTATACAGCCAATCCTCTTTATCCAGAGGCATTCGGTGCCAAGGTGTACAAGATCGCAAGGGACGAGCAGGGAAACCGCCTTTCCTATATGAAAATCACTGGCGGAACCCTGAAGGTGAAAGACCTTCTTACCACAAGCAAGGGAAATGTGGCAGCAGGGGAAGAAATCTGGGAGGAAAAAGCCGACCAGATCCGCATTTATTCCGGAGCGAAATTTGAACTGGCCAAGGAAGCGAAAGCGGGAACTGTCTGTGTAGTGACAGGTCTTACCCACACATTCCCGGGCCAGGGACTTGGAATCACGGAAAATTCCAACATGCCTGTTCTGGAGCCTGTACTGAACTACCGGATCCTGCTTCCGGAAGGCTGCGATGTGCACCAGATGCTGAAGAAATTAAAGGAACTGGAAGAGGAGGATCCCCAGCTTCATATTGTATGGGACGAGCAGTTAGGAGAAATCCACGCCATGCTCATGGGAGATGTGCAGATTGAGATTCTGAAACGGCTGATCTGGGAACGGTTCCATGTGGCTGTAGATTTCGGTACCGGAAACATTGTATATAAGGAAACAATTGCTGCGCCAGTAGAAGGCGTGGGACATTTTGAGCCCCTGCGCCATTATGCGGAGGTGCATTTGCTTCTGGAGCCCGGTGAGCCGGGAAGCGGCCTGCAGTTTTTCACGGCGTGCAGTGAGGATGTGCTGGACCGCAACTGGCAGCGTCTGATCCTCACCCACCTGGAGGAAAAGGAACACAGAGGCGTGCTTACCGGAGCGCCTATCACGGATATGCAGATTACACTGCTTACCGGGCGTGCCCATCAGAAGCACACAGAGGGCGGTGATTTCCGACAGGCAACCTACCGCGCCATCCGCCAGGGCCTGAAAAAAGCCACAAGCGTTTTGTTGGAGCCATACTATGAATTCCGTCTGGAAATCCCGGTGGACACAGTAGGCCGTGCCATGACGGATATCCAGAAAATGCAGGGAACCCTTCTGCCCCCGGAAACAGAAGACATGACCGCAATTTTGAAGGGAAAAGCACCGGTTTCTGCCATGCGTGATTACCAGAAGGAAGTGGTTTCCTATACAAGAGGCCTGGGAAGGCTGTTCTGCAGCCTGAAAGGCTACGAACCCTGTAAAAATCAGGAAGAGATTGTGGAACAGATTGGCTATGATTCTGAGCGTGACCTGGACAATCCTACTGGTTCTGTATTTTGTGCCCACGGCGCTGGATTTGTGGTGCCATGGTATCAGGTGGAAGAGTATATGCATCTGGATACAGGGATTTCCGAGGAGTTTGATGACGATTTTAGTGCAGAGGAAGACTGGCAGGGCACAGAAAACGGAGCAGAAAATGCAGCACACAGCGGTGCCGGCAGCCAGTCGGGAAATCAGGCCCGCGGTGTCGGTCAGGCTTCAGGAAAATACGGCTACCAGCCACCAAAGTCCGCTCATCGGGGCTGCTATGAGGATGATAAGGAGCTTCAGGCAATTTTCGAGCGAACCTTCGGTCCCGTAAAAAGAGACAGAATGTCTTCTTATAAAAAAGTAGT
>CAVJRB010000207.1:7110-8446 GCA_963651655.1 bacterium
CTTCCACAGGTTCCTATCGGAAAAAGGACAAAGAAGAATACCTTCTGGTGGACGGCTACAACATTATTTTCGCCTGGCCGGAACTGAAGGAACTGGCAGATGGGGATGTCCGTGCGGCGCAGACCAAGCTGATGGATATTCTCAGCAACTACCAGGGATACAAAAAGTGTACGCTGATTCTTGTGTTTGACGCATACAAAGTGGAAGGCCACCAGGAAGAGGTTCTGACTTATCACAACATTCATGTGGTTTATACCAAAGAAGCAGAGACCGCAGACCAGTATATTGAGAAAACGGTTCACAAGATCGGCAGACAGCATCAGGTTACAGTGGCAACCTCCGACGGTCTGGAACAGATCATCATCATGGGACAAGGCGCCAACCGAATTTCCGCAAGAGGCCTGAAGGAAGAAATCGAGGAAACCAGGAAGCAGCTTCGCCAGGAATGGCACCAGCACCGCCAATCCAGCCACACCTATCTGTTTGACCATGCAGATGAGGAAACAGCAAAGCTAATGGAAGAAGTCCGTCTGGGACGAAATGAGAGAGAAGCTTACTCAGAAAGATGTTGAAAAAATCGAGCAGGAGATCGAGCACCGCAAGCTGGTCATCCGCAAGGAAGCCATCGAGGCGGTAAAGGAAGCCCGTGCCCAGGGCGACTTAAGCGAGAATTTCGAGTACTATGCTGCCAAGCGCCATAAGAACCAGAACGAAAGCCGTATCCGTTATCTGGAGAACATGTTAAAAACAGCTACTATCGTTTCAGACAAATCCAGCAGTGATGAGGTGGGAATGGATGATATCGTGGAGGTTTATTTCGAGGAGGATGACGAGATCGAGAAATACAAGCTGGTCACATCCATCCGAGGAAATTCCATGGAGAACCGCATCAGTATTGATTCCCCAATCGGCATGGCATTAAAAGGCCACAAGGTGGGCGACCGCGTGGAAGTAAAAGTAAATGATAATTACAGCTACTTCCTGGAAATCCGTTCCATCGACAAAACCCACTCTGAAGAGGAAGAGATAAGAGGATTTTAAAAGACCTTTACCGGATAAAATGCTGCATTCAGTTGTTTTCCAGGCTCACCAGCCGCATTTACAGTAATTTTACATTGGAGCCAATGTGATTTAACAAAGATTTGGTAATAAAAACCAGGGAAATGTAAAGTATTTTACATAGATTTAACATTTCTCTCCCCCGAAATTTTACATAGACCACCTATATTAATCTCATAACCAAGAAACAAACAAACTCTAACAAATGGATAAAAGGAGAGGAAAAAGAATGGATTTTTTTAGCATCCTGACTTTGCTGGGAGGACTGGCAATGTTC
>CAVJRB010000207.1:8458-11147 GCA_963651655.1 bacterium
AGAATCTTTCCTCAAACAGAGTAAAAGCAGTTCTGGTTGGCGCCGCCGTGACAGCAGTTATTCAATCATCATCAGCAACGACAGTTATGGTTGTAGGCTTTGTAAACTCAGGAATCATGCACTTATCCCAGGCCGTTGGCTTCATTATGGGAGCAAATATCGGTACTACGGTTACTGCATGGATTCTTAGTCTTGCCGGAATTGAAAGCTCGAATTTCTTTGTAAAATTATTAAATCCAAGCTCATTTTCACCTATTCTGGCATTGATTGGTGTGATTTTCATTGTTTTTCTTCACGATGAAAAAAAGAAGGATATAGGAAACATCATGGTAGGATTTGCAGTGCTTATGTTCGGAATGAACACTATGAGCGGCGCTGTAAAGCCACTTGCCCAGGTTCCGGAATTTACTAATATTCTGCTGAAATTTTCCAACCCGGTTCTGGGAGTGCTGGCAGGTGCGCTTTTGACGGCGGTTATTCAGTCATCCTCCGCTTCCGTAGGAATTCTTCAGGCACTTTGTGTAACTGGTGCCGTTCAGTACGGCACAGCACTGCCGATTATCATGGGACAGAACATTGGAACCTGTATCACAGCAATACTTTCCTCCATTGGCGCAACCAAGAATGCAAAGCGTGCGGCAATTGTTCATCTATATTTTAATATTGTAGGAACTATGGCATTTATGGTAGTCTTTTATGTTCTCAACGGCTTCCTGCATTTTTCCTTCATCAATGAAGTTGCAGGACCTGCGGGAATCGCAGTGATCCACAGTGCATTTAACATCATTGCGACGATTGTACTTCTTCCATTTGGAGATCTGCTGGTAAAAATGGCATGTGCAACTGTCCGCGATACCAAGGAAGAGAAAGCAATCTCTGCAGAAGATCAGGAATTCATGATTCTGGAATCCCGTTTCTTAAGCAACCCTGGAATTGCCATTGAGCAGAGCAAAACAGCAGCTAAGAAAATGGCAGAGCTGTCTAAGAATGCACTGCAGCTTTCCTTTGGACTTCTGGACAATTTCCAGGAAGAAAATGCTTTTCGTGTAGAGAAAATTGAGGCAAAGGTCGACCGCTACGAGGATGAGCTTGGAACTTATCTGATCAAGCTGAACCAGAAGGATCTTTCCCTGGAGGACAGCCACAGCCTGTCTATTATGCTTCACTGTATCGGTGATTTTGAGCGTATTTCCGACCATGCATTAAGCATTATGAAATCAGCCAAAGAGATGTCTGAGAAAAACGCAGTCTTTTCTCCGCAGGCAGTAAAGGAGCTCCACGTCATGGAGAAAGCCGTGTCGGATATTGTAGATAAGGCATACGCTGTATTTGCAACACAGAATATGCAGCTGGCAGAGGAAATTGAGCCTCTTGAGGAAGTCATTGATGAGTTGAGCCATGAGCTGAAGAGACGTCATGTAAACCGTCTGAGAGCTGGAGAATGTACCATTGAGATGGGATTCATCCTTTCCGATGTTACCACAAGCCTTGAACGTATTGCAGATCACTGTTCCAACATCGGCGTCTGTGTAACTCAGGTGCGTGAGGATCTTTATGATACCCACAGCCATCTGGATACTGTGAAAAACGCGCCCGGAGATCATTTTCATCATGAGATTGAGGCTGCAAGAGTAAATTATATGCTGCCGTAACAAAGAGCAGCAGAATTTTACAATGTCTTTACCGCAACAGACTTGTATAAGTGAAAAAAAGAAAGTATACTGAGCATTATAAAACAATTGCGGTGCTGCAGGTACTGCCGAAATGTGCGCAGACAATGCGTGTGGGAGGAGAGAACTGGAAATGATTTTTTGTGTTGAGGACGATAACAATATTCGTGATCTTTTGGTATACACATTGGAGACAACAGGCTTTCATGCAAAAGGACTGGCGGATCCCCAGGAACTGTGGCAGGCACTTGCGCAGGAGGAACCGGAGCTGATCCTTCTGGATATCATGCTTCCCGGAGAGGACGGCTATTCCATTCTGGACAAGCTGAAGAAATCCTCCGGAACCAGAGATATTCCCGTCATTATGGTAACAGCCAAGGAAGCGGAGTTTGACAAGGTCCGTGCCTTGGAATCCGGTGCAGACGACTACATTACCAAGCCCTTTGGGATGATGGAATTCATTGCCAGGGTGAAGGCAGTGCTTCGCCGCAGCAGCCGCCACGGAGATGACAGGGAGCTGCGCTGTGAGGACCTTAGCATTTTCCCGGGACGCCATCAGGTTTACAGCAAGGACCAGCCCATTGAGCTGACCCGCAAGGAATTCGAGCTTCTTCTTTATCTCATGGAAAACAGAGGAATCGTCATGACCCGTGACCAGATCCTGTGCCACATCTGGGGATACGATTTTGACGGCGAGACCAGAACAGTAGATGTACATGTGCGTACCCTTCGTCAGAAGCTTGGAGATACCGGCAGGCTGATCGAAACAGTCCGCGGTGTGGGCTATCGTATGGCGGATAAAGGGGGAACCCAGGGATGAAGCAAAAAATCCTGAATCACACCTGTGTCATGATTATTCTCACAGTTCTTCTGACCTTTGTGGCAGCAAGCTTTGTCATGTACGACAAGTTTAATGCGGTTATGAAAACAGGAGTCAGGGATGAGGCAGAATATGTGAAGGTAGGGCTTGAAGAAGCCGGAGAGTCCTACCTGAATGAAAAAGTAGGACAGGCCACAGA
>CAVJRB010000207.1:11157-22089 GCA_963651655.1 bacterium
GGCCACAGACACCCGTATCACCCTCACCGACCAGGACGGAAATGTTCTTTATGATAGTGAGGCAGATGCATCCAAGCTTCCCAATCACAGCGACCGTCCGGAATTTATCCAGGCCATGGAGAACGGGCAGGGAGAGATTGTCCGCTACTCGGAGACTCTTGCACAGCAGACCTTTTACTATGCAGTGAGGCTGTCAAACGGGCAGATTCTTCGTCTGGCGAAAACCACAGACAGCGTTTTCCACACTCTGATGACCAGCTTTACCCTTCTGGGTCTTCTGATGGTTTTGATCATCCTCGTGGAATACGGACTTGCCCAGCAGCAGACCAGGAATCTGATCGAGCCCATCAACAATCTGGATCTGGAGCACCCACTTGACAATGTGTGCTATGAGGAACTGCGTCCTCTTCTTGTGCGTGTGGACCAGCAGAACAAGCAGATTGCCAGTCAGCTGGAAGAACTGAAGAAAACAGAGGCTGTGCGCCGGGAATTTTCCGCCAATGTTTCCCATGAGCTGAAAACCCCTCTTATGTCCATTTCCGGCTACGCAGAGCTGATGATGAACGGAATGGTGAAGCCGGAGAACATTGCTGATTTTTCTGGCAGAATCTATAAGGAAGCCAACCGGCTGGGAAATCTGGTGGCAGATATTATCCAGCTTTCCCGCCTGGATGAACAGCAGGACAGTACCGTTTCCATGGAGAGCGTGGAACTGGACGAGCTTGCCCAGGATGTGGTGAACAATCTTCACAACCATGCGGAGAAAAAGGAAATCTCCCTGGAATACCACGGGGAGCCTGCAACCATTCAGGGTGTGCGTCATGTGCTTTATGAGATGCTCTACAACATTGCGGACAACGCAGTGCGCTATACCAATCCTGGCGGACACATTCATATTTATGTGGGAAAAAGAGGCGGCAAGCCTTTTTACAGAGTGGAAGATGACGGAATCGGAATTCCCAAATCTGAACAGAAACGAATCTTTGAACGGTTTTACCGGGTGGACAAAAGCCATTCCCGGCAGACCGGAGGAACCGGCCTTGGCCTGTCTATTGTCAAGCATGGAGCGACCCTGCATCATGCGAAGATCAACGTGGACAGTGATCTTGGAAAAGGTACAAAAATGGAGCTGCTTTTTTAGGCAGCTCCATTTTTGTCTGGAAAACAGGGGAAAATCAAAGCTCGCTTAAGGCGTCCTCATCAGCCACGATAATTGCATTGGGATGGAACTGAAGAATGGAAGCCGGGCACTGCGGGGTAACCGGACCCTTCAATGCTGCTGCAAGAGCCTTGGCCTTGTTCTTGCCGTTGGCAACCAGAAGAACACTCTTGGCACGCATAATATTGCCGATTCCCATGGTGTAAGCCTTGCGCGGAACATCTTCCTCGCTTGCGAAGAATCTCTTATTTGCCTGGATGGTTGCGTCTGTAAGATCTACGCAGTGGGTGCCAGCCTCGAAATGATCGTCCGGCTCATTGAAACCGATATGGCCGTTGGGTCCGATTCCAAGAAGCTGTAAATCTACGGTGCCGATATTCTCAAGCAGGGTATTGTATGCATTGCAGCAGGCTTCTGCATCCGGATTGGTTCCGTCCGGAACGTAAGTATTCTCAAGATTAATATTGACTCTGCTGAACAGATTCTTGTTCATGAAATAGCGGTAGCTCTGGTCGTTGGTGCCGTCCAGTCCCACATATTCATCCAGATTCACGGATTTCACATGGGAGAAATCAAGAATTCCCTCTTCGTACATAGCAGCCAGCTGGTCATAGGTTCCTACCGGGGAAGAGCCTGTTGCAAGACCCAGGATGCAGTCTGGTTTGGATAAGATCGTACCTGCAATAATGGTAGCTGCAGTACGGCTCAGCTCGTCATAATTTTTTACTTTAATAACCTTCATATCTGATCTCCTTCTCTATCTATATGGCATGCTTATCCGCTTTAATGGGAAAAAGCCGATAGCGCACATCATCAACAGGGTGCAAAAAAATAACGGCATATGGGATGCTGTCATCTGAAAACCCCTGCCCCTGTATTTCTGATACTATCAGTATAACGTATATTTGTAAGAAATGCTATAAATATTTCTGCTCTTTTTTGCCTTTTTTGGTGAAAAGTGATTGCATGTTGGAAAATCATTTTCTATAATGAAAATAACAGCATAAAATCTGGTTCCATATCAGAGATGATGCGCAATTTATGCACAGGAATTATAAAATGAAGAAAAAACACACATTAAAAAAAGAACTGACCCTTCTTATGATACTGGCATCTGCATGCACCCTGCTGTCTGCGTGCGTGGCTGTCTTTTATGTTTTCTTTTCTTTCTTTTTCCAGAAGACCCAGGAAGATATTGAGTACGTACTTCGCAATACCAGCCAGCAGTATCAGGCCCACATGCAGTTTATTGAGGACAGTGTGATCGCCATACGCCACAATACGGTGCTGGATCAGTTTTTCCAGGAGAAGGATTATGATCCGGATGAGATCGAATCCCAGCTTTCCTACAGCATGGAGCTGTTTTCCCAGCGAAATATGGTGGACAGGCAGCTGCCATTTGTAACCAGCATCTATCTGTTCAACAACAGTGATGACTGCATTTACGAGCACTATTATGCCACTACCCTTGCCGCAGAGCGGGAACAGGAAAGCCGGTATGAAACCATGCAGCAGAACCTGAAAACAACAGAAAAGCAGTATATCTGCCTGACTGATGAGGATGAGGTAAATATTTTTTTCCGCATCTACGATGACAGCATGAAGGAAAAAGGAGTGGGGATCGTTCAGATCTCCCAGGCGGCAACAGAGGCCTTATTAAAAGCAGTGAATTCCTACAGCGACGGTTCCTGGGCCGTGCTGGACAAAACGGATCTGCTTCTTGCATCAGGGGGCGCGGCGGAAAATGTTTCGGCACTTCAGAAAACAGAGATTTCCTGGAGCGGAACCCGTGCGCTGGATCATACAAGGGTAATTGGCTATGCAGATCAGTGCGGCTTCGGAGTGCGGACTGTGATCGCAGTTGGATATGGAAATATTTTCTCCATTTTGAAGCCTACCCTTCTGATTTTCCTGGTGGGACTGATCGTAGTTATTGCCATTGCCTTTCTGGTGTCCTATGTAACCAGCTACCGTTTTACCAAGCCGGTAACAAGAATGATCCAGAGTATTCAGGCGTTTGGCAAGCCGAAGCTGGATGTGCGTATGGAGGATTCTTCCATTCAGGAATTTCATGACATGGGAATCGTGTTTAATGAGATGGCGGACAGGATTGAATATCTGATTACGCAGGTTTACGAGAAAGAAATCCTGGCAGTCCGTTCCCAGGTGAAATATCTGCAGTCCCAGATCAACCCCCATTTTCAGTTTAACATTCTTGCCATGCTCAGCCTGAAGGCGAAGATGGCGGGAAATGAAGAGGTTTATGACGGGCTGAATGCCTTTTCCAAGCTGATGCAGGGCAAGATTTTCCGGGAAAAAGAAATCAAGATCAAGGTAAAAGAGGAACTGGAAATCGTTCAGTTTTATCTGTATCTCCAGAAAAGCAGGTACCAGGACAAGCTTTCCTATGAGGTGACGCTGGAAGATCCGGGGATTGAGAATGATCTGATTCCCCGCCTTCTCATTGAGCCTCTGGTGGAAAATGCTGTGTCCCATGGACTGGAGCCAAAGCGGGAGAAGGGAATGCTGAAGGTTCTTTTGTATGAAAGGGAAATGCTTTACATTTGCGTGGAAGACAATGGTGTGGGCATTGACCTTGCCAAAATAGAAGAAAAAACAGAGAATCCGGACAAGGTGGAGCATACCCATACAGGATGGGAGAACACCAGAAGAATGCTTCAGATTTTGTACGGAGACGCTTATGAATTCAATGTGTGGAGCGAACAGGGAAAGGGAACCAGAATCGAAATTGCGGTTCCAATTGAAAGAGGAGAGAGTTATGTGGAAAGTATTGGCAGCAGATGATGAAAGCTATATCAGGGAGGCACTGCAGAAGCTGATCAACTGGGAAAAAATGGACTGCAGTCTGGAAAAGGTGGTAAGTGACGGTCAAGAGCTTCTGGATGAGATCACCCAGAGCATGCCGGATATTGTGATCACGGATATCCAGATGCCGGGAGTAGACGGGCTGCAGGTCTGCAAATACATATACGAGACAAGCCCGGAGACCCAGGTGATCATTCTTACCGCATATTCGGATTTTGCATATGCAAAGGAAGCCATCAAATACAGCGCCTGCGGCTATGTGCTGAAGATTTCCATTATTGATGAGCTTCCTGAAGCTGTGGAAAAAGCAATCGGAAACCTTTCCAGGCTGAAAAAAGAATTTGAGACAACGGAAGCGGCAAGAACCGAGGGACCGGAATCATTGCTTACCCAGGTGGAGCAGTATGTGGAAGAAAATTACCGCAATAAGATCACCCTGGATGACATTGCAGATACCCTCCATGTGAACCGAAGCTACCTGAGCCGTTTCTATAAGAACAAAACAGGGGTGAACCTGTTTGACGCAATTTTGAATAAGCGCATTGAGGCAGCCAAGGATTATTTATTGCACACAGAGATGAAAACCTATGAGATTTCAGAGGCTGTAGGCGTGGAGGATGCGGGATATTTTTCCAAGATGTTTAAGAAAATTACCGGAATCTCCCCAAAGGAATTCAGGAAAAGAGAGAAAAATGAAGAGACGAAATAGAATCAGCCTGCTGGGACTTGCGGTATTTCCGGCTCTGCTTCTTTGCGGATGCGGGGAAAAGAAGACGGAGCCTGTGACCATCACGGTGATCCATGCCTGGGGCGGCACCGGGGCCGACCATGTGGCAATGCGGGACATTTACGAAAGCTTCCAGAAAGAGAATCCGGACATTGAAGTTCAGCTGATCTCCATGCCTGCAAGGGAGGAAATGCTTCGCAAGGTGGAGGATATGATCATGGTGGGAAATATGCCGGATGTGATTACCTTCAGCGGAATGGGCCAGAACACAACCTACGATTTTATTGTAAAAAATAATATGGCGCTGGATCTTATGCCTTATATAAAGGAAGATGAGGAGTTCGCAGCAGACATTTCCCAGACAAACCTGAATTACTGGACCACGGAGGATAATCAGCTGTTTACTGTATCCGATGTACTGTCCTTAAGTGGCGGCTACTGGTACAATGAGGATATTTTAAATGCAGCAGGGGTAACAAAGCTTCCAAAGTCCTGGGATGCCTTTCGGGCCATGTGCTACAAAGTCCAGAAGTGGGCCAAGGAGCAGGAAAATGAGGTAAAGCCCCTTCAGACTTCCCCTGAGGGATACCTTTATTTTATGGACCAGATGCTGCTGGAAAATGCAGAAGATGACAGCGGGGCATTGTGGAAGGACCAGGTTCAGGAGGTGCTGGGGCAGCTGCAGGGAATCTACGCATACTCAGCCTCCGAAAATGCGGAATACAGCTATCTGGATGAGACCAGGCTGTTTAATGAGGGAAAGCTGGCTGTCTACGTAAACGGCGTATGGGGCGCTTCCCTGATTTCCGATAATATCAATGCCAAATATGCCCTGATCCCTACTTTTTCTAAAGAATCTGTTTCCTGCGAATCCGCCTGTCTTGGCTATGTGCTTGGAAACAGCGGGAATGAGCAGAAGGAGGAAGCCTCTGTCCGTTTCCTGAAATATATGCTCAGCGAAAAGGTGCAGAAAAGGATTCTGGAAGAGACAGAGCAGATTCCTGCCAATGAACATGTGGTGCTGGATGCCTATCAGGAGGAAATGCCCCGTCTGTACCAGGCTGCTTCCCTGGTGCTTGGCGCACAGCGTAAAATCGAAGTTCCGGATAATCTGTGGTCAGCAGACCAGAAGGCGTATTTTACCGGAAATATTTTCCGGGTTCTTACAAATGCTATTACGCCGGAGAATTTCCAGAAGCGGTTAGGCGAAATGAGAATCACAGAAAAGAAAAAATAACAATAAAAACAAGATGCAGATCAGCAGATGTGGATAAGAAAAAGCTGAACTGCATCTTATTTTTTGTACAAAAAGTGTAAAATATTGCACTGAAGTCAATATATTCCTGTTTTTTATTGTGAAAATGTCAACAACAGCCTGTAAAATGCAAACCATATTCATTCAAAAATACCAAAAACAACGGTAAAATAAGGACAGTTAAAGCAAAGACATATAAAGCTATGAAGGAGGATTTTTAAGATGAAGAAAAAAATGGTAAGTGTTTTACTGGCAGCAGCAATGGGGGCTACTGCACTGGTTGGCTTTGGAACCACTGCTTATGCAGATGATGACGTTCTGGAATTTTATCATGGATATTACCAGGATGAGAGCGAGTGGGCAGCTGCACAGGTAATGCGTGACATTTATGATGAGTTCGCAGAAGCTCATGCAGACGGACCTGTTACCTTTAAGCCCATCGCAGTAGAGAACAGAGACGACATTGTAAGCGCACAGGTTGCAGGCGGTTCCTTCCCGGATCTGGTAGATGTTGGAGGCGGCGGAGTTCCTCAGGCAGCGCTTTCTCAGGATCTTGTATACGATCTGAAGCCATACATTGATGAGAATGGTCTTCAGGATGCAGTAGGACTGAACTATACACAGCATGACATTGACGGACACATTTATGCAGTGCATGATCAGATCGAGAGCCGCGGACTGTGGTACAATTCCGATATTTTTGAAAAAGCCGGAATCACAGAGGATGCTTTCGCTGACTGGGATTCCTTCGGAGCAGCCATGGAGAAGATCCGTGCTCTGGATGAGGATGTTTACGGATACATTGCAGGACAGGGTTCCAGCTACATTGTAAATACAGTTATGGCATCTACAGATGCAGGAAAAGCAATGCTGGAATCTGAACTTACAGAGGACACCATCAATTCTGATGAGTTTGCAAACGCATTTAAGACAGCTGCTTCCCTGGATCAGGCAAACGGCTCTGAGCACACAACTGACAACAACGGAAACCTTATGGCTGAATTCAACACAAACGGCAAAGCAGGCGTTCTGTTCAACGGCGTATGGAATGCAAGCGGAATCGACGCATCCCTTACAGATGTGATCGAGCCGGCTCTTTTCCCAGGAAACATTGCAATCGCTTCTGCAGGCGGCGGACTTGCTGTTGCAAACAACATGAGCGAGGAAAAAACAGAGCTTGCACTTGAGTTCATCAAATACATGACAAGCGAGGAAGTTCAGGAGAAGATCTTCACAGGGGTACAGGCAAATCCATGCAACACAACAGTTGACTTAAATGCACTGGCTGAAAGCAGCGATGACGCAGCAACCAAGAAGCTTGCGCAGGTCTGCTCTGAAGTAAACGAAGCGGAAACTGTAGTGATCGACATGAACTACACATGGGGCTCTGACGTAGACAAAGCCATCATCAACGCACTGATGGAATGTGCAGTAGACGGAACTGATATTGACGCAAGATTTGCAGCACTTCAGACTGAGCTGATCGCACTGATCGCCTAAATGACAGAAATCCGGAAAAATGCCGGTATGAACATAAACTATGAAGGAAGAGGGAGGGGAGCAATCCCTTCCCTTTTTGGAGGTATTAATTTGGAAAATCAGAAAGCTGTGAAAAAAAGAAAGAATAAGCTGGGAATGCGAAGAACAGGCTTTATCATCGCCTTTCTTGCACCTACCCTTATTGCATTTTGCGTGTTTTACCTGTATCCCATTATCACAGTGTTTATCACTTCCTTCTGCAAATGGGATTACACCAATATTACCAGCCCGGAATTTTTCGGCTGGAGCAATCTCTGGGACAATTATGATTATATTTTCAACAAGTATCCATTTTTCTGGGAAGCACTTCGCAACTCTACCACATGGGCAATTCTTGGCGCAGTAGTCCAGATTCCCATAGCCACCCTGATCGCCTTGGCACTGTCCAGAAAAGTAAAGGGCATCAAATTTGTACGAAATGTTTATATTATTCCGAATATGATTTCAACTGCCGCAATGGGCATTGTATTTTTACAGCTGTACAATCCCTCCTACGGAATTATCAATCCGATCATTCGTCTTTTTCACAAGGACTTTACAGATAATATTCTGCTTCTGAAGGGTCCGGCTTTTGTGGCAATGACCTGCGCTTATATCTTTTTCACCGGAACTACTACCCTTATGATCCTGGGAAACATTATGGCAGTGCCGGAAGAGGTAAGGGAAGCGGCCATGCTGGACGGAGCAAGCGGCCTGAGACAGGACTGGTACATTACCATTCCCATGATTAAGGGAACCTTAAAAACCGTATCCGTTCTTGCTGCCACATCCGGATTCCTTCTTTACAACGAGGTTTACTTCCTGACAAAAGGTGCTGCAGGAACCTACAGTATCAGCTACATTATCCGCGAGCTTGCCATCACCAGCCCGAGAACCCAGTTCGGCCGTGCCAACGCAGTTGCCATGATCCAGATCCTGGCCGGAATGGTAATTATCCTGGTGATCAACTTTGTGTACAGCATTTCCTTCAAAAAAGAGAAGAAATAAGAAAAGAGGAAGAATATGAAAAAAGCAAACACCCAAAAAGGTGTAAACAGTATGCCAATGGGAACAAGAATTGTGACCTACATCTGTCTTGCATGGGCGCTGATCGTGTCATTGGTTCCCCTTGGCTGGCTGGTTCTCTCCAGTCTGAAAAAAGACCCTATGGCAAGACCTGGATTCCAGCTTCCGGAGTCCATCTGCCTGGACGGCTATATTTCTACATTTAAAGACCTGCATGTGCTCCGGTACTTTGGAAACAGCTTGTTTGTTGCCGGCGTATCCGTTGTGATCAGCGTTGTGATGATCTCCATGTCTGCCTATGTAGTTGCAAGAATGGAATTCAAGGGAAAGGCACTAGTGAATATCCTGTTGTATTCCACCATGTTCATTCCTGCCACAGCCCTGACCTATCCGGTTTACAACCTGGTAAACCGCCTGCATCTGTATGATACCAGATCTGCCCTGATTCTGATCTACTCCTGCAGCGGAATTGCAGTTAGTTTTTTCGTAATCAAGAACTATTATGACAACATTCCAAGAGAGCTTGAGGAGGCTGCCAGAATCGACGGCTGCGGCTATGTGCAGACTTGGGTAAAGGTAATTTTCCCAATTGCCCGTCCAGGAATCATGACGGCAGCAGTGCTTGCGTTTTTGAATAACTGGAACGAATATTACTGGGCATCTCTTGTGCTGATCACAAGGGAAAAGCTGACAGTTCCCGCACTTTTATCTACCTTTACCACCGCATTCAATACCAATTACAACGGACTTTTTTCCGCTATGGTAATCATCATTCTGCCGCCTGTCCTTCTGTACTGTATCTTCAGCAGATTCTTTATTGAGGCACTGTCTGGCGGAGCAGTAAAAGGCTGATGAAATAAGAAAAGGAGAATGATTATAATGAACGAAGAAATAAGACAGCGTACCAGATGGTTTATGGATGCCAGATTCGGCATGTTTATCCACTGGGGATTATACTCCATTCCGGCCTGCGGCGAGTGGATGATGTCAGAAAAAGAGATGACAACAGAAGAATACCGTAAATATTTTGACCAGTTTGATCCTGTGGACTATGACCCGAAAAAATGGGTCCGCCTGGCGAAAAAAGCAGGAATGAAATATGCAGTTCTTACCGCAAAGCACCACGACGGCTTCTGCCTGTTTGATTCCAAATTAACGGATTATAAAGCGACAAACACAAAGGCCGGAAGAGACCTGGTAAGAGAATTTGTAGATGCCTGCCGGGAGGAAGGCTTGAAGGTGGGTCTGTATTTTTCCATTATTGACTGGCACCACCCGGATTTTCCAAAATACGGGGACAGACAGCATCCCATGCGGAACAACCCGGCATACAAGGACGAAAAAATTGATTTTGACCGGTATCTGGAATACATGCATGGTCAGGTAAAAGAGCTTGTGACAGGATATGGAAAGCTGGATCTTCTGTGGTTTGATTTTTCCTATGATGACATGACCGGGGAAAAATGGAAAGCTACCGATCTGATCAAAATGGTGCGTACCTATCAGCCGGATGTAATTATAGACAACCGCCTGGAAGGGGCAGGGGACAATCATGGAAGCATTACTACAGACGACCCACTGATCTACAGCGGCGACTTCGCAAGCCCGGAGCAGATCATTCCCCCTAAAGGTGTGTGCGATGACAGGGGAAATCCCATTCCCTGGGAGCTGTGTGCAACCATGAACAACCACTGGGGCTACTGCAATTTCGACCACCAGTACAAAACACCTCAGATGCTTGTGCGAAAGCTGGTGGAGTGCGTCAGCAAAGGCGGAAATATGATTCTGAACGTGGGGCCGGATGCCCGTGGAAATATCCCTCCTGAAAGCGTGGAAATTCTCACAGAAGTGGGAAAATGGATGGATAAAAATAAGGAAAGCATTTACGGCTGCGGCATTTCCCAGCTGGAAAAACCGGACTGGGGACGCTATACCCAGAAGGGCGACACCATTTATGCTCATGTTTATGAGACGCCTCTTGGTGCCCTTCCTCTGTATGGAATCGGACCGGATAAACTGGAATCCGTTACTTATCTTGCTGACGGCAGCGAGGTGAACCGTGGAGAGGCATGGAATACCGTGCTGTATCCGGATGTGGCATTTGTATCCTTTGGAGAGAATCCGGTGTTTACCTATCCTTTGCCGGATGAAAAGGACACCGTTTTGAAAATCCGTTTGAAACAGGAGTGAGATAAAAAATGAAAAAAGTTACAGCTATTTTGATCGGAGCAGGCCTTCGGGGAGGCTATGTATACTCCCAGTATGCCCTGGATCATCCTGACGAATTTCAGGTGGTGGCAGTTGCAGAGCCGGATCCGGAGCGCAGGGAGCTTTTCGCAGCCAAGCATCAGATTCCTTCTGAACTGTGCTTTGAAAGTTATGAAGAGCTGCTGCAAAAAGCAAACATGGCAGACTGTGCAA
>CAVJRB010000208.1:0-2274 GCA_963651655.1 bacterium
ATCTAAGGGGCTGAAAAGCCTGTAAAATAAGGAAAGTTCAAGAAATCTCTCCACAAATCCTGATTTATTAAGCGCTACACGTCTATTATACTTTATATGGTGTTCTATATCAGTACAAATACCCCCGCTGTCAGCATACACAGGAACGGATACGCAACGATCCTGATGATCTGCTTTTTGTTATTAAAGCCTCTGTTCTTCCATCCTTCGCAGTCTGCTGTCTCTGGGAAGATTTTTTTATAAAATCCAACTGTCATGACAAGCCATTGATCCTGGACAACAATATCAAACGCCTTATTGATATAAAGCACAACCATGAAACGCAAGGTCAGCTTCCAGAAGCCGCAGCCGCTTCGAATGCCATCCATGCCAACGAAAATAATCCCACTGATCATGGCAATAATAAATACAGCGAAAATCAGATATCCCAGTATCTGTTTCCATTTCGGAGGCTCTGGATGATCCTTTGCCGCAAGCCTTACATCCTCAGGAAGAAAACCAAGCAAAAATGCCGGCTTCATCATCGGACTCGCCACAACCAACGCCGTTATTTCCAACACGCATAAAACCAGTGCCACAACTACAGTCAACAATATTCAGTATCCATCCCCTTTCATTTTCCCAGGTCCTACTTCCTGTAAAAATAAAAATCACATTTATCGCTGCCCCGCCCTATCGTACCTTTTCGCTGGAAGGTAATACCGCACATATTTCCATAGACGCGGTCATCGCTCAGGCAGAAAGTACCGGTCAGTTCTTTGCAGCCTAGTAATTCGCAATACTTCATATAGGGGCATTGCAGCACATCGACCCTGTAATGTTTGCTGTCGGATTCCAGTTCTGCAGCTTTGAAGCCAGCGCCTTCATTGAACATAGTATGGATCATCCCAGGAAAGATCTTAAGGAAAAGCGGTCGGATAAAAGGCAGCTTCGTCACAGCATTCAGCCGCTTCCGATCAGGCTCTACACCTATTCTTACAGATTCTTCTATCAGGCTTATGGCTTCTTCTGGTGAAATATATTTCATCATCTGCAGATAAATAGCAGCCCGCGGAAAAATCATCCGTTCGGTATGTATCTTTTCTTTTTTAGACAGACCTTTATATTGGTCACATAACTGGTTGCAAAGATTTACTGCATCATGAATCAGAACATCCGTCTGCTGCCCGCCAAGCTTTTCCCTTAATTCTCCCAGGAGATAAGAGAAACCACCAAGTTTTTCATAATATCTTTTATTAACCATAATCTATCATTCCCCGCATTTGCAGCTTTCGATTTTGTTGCTCCACTAATAGCTTTTTGTCATTGTATCAGTTAGCGGCCTCTAATTCAAGTTTTTCATCATAAAAAAGGAATTATACCTTGCTTTCAGCTCGGTCAATCCCGGATCCCTTGCCAGTAGAGATCGGCAGCTCGCCTTCCACCTTCGGATAATCTTCTATAGCGATTGCAAACGATCTTTTTAAAATTGTCTTTAATTCCGCTATTTTTGATGCTTCCGCAGCTTCAACTTTTATGATCTTCAAATTTACATTTTACAGTACTTTTATAACCCCTCTATTTTCTTTTTCATACTTTTGGAGATATCGATTGTATAAAAGAAAAATGCCTGGGCTGTTAGGCTCAGGCATTTTTCTTTTTTGAATTGCAATTCCGGAAGCAGTTCTATGATTATTCCATAGGCAGAGACGACCTTTGTATTTCTATTGCCCGCAAAGTCGGGACGGGTAGCTCCTCTCTATCGCCGCAAAAGCACTTAAGCTTTTCATTACCTACAATTTAACAGGAAAATCCTGCTTTGTCAACTGACATTTTTGCATCTGTGTTTGCGCCATAAACTTTTATTTCTTTTACCATTTCTCTACAGATCTTTTAATTCTTTTTTCAAAATTTCCAAATCTCCAGGCAGGAGGGTGCGCATTTCCAGATAGACGCAGTCATCCTGGATGTGGCCTATGACTGGGGTGGAAAGGGTTCTGAGGCGATGGCTGATTTCTTCGGCGCATATGCTGCTGTCACAGGATTTTATTCGCAGGGCAAATCCAGGAAGAGTTTTTCCCGGCGTGGTGCCGCCGCCTGTGACGTTGGTTGTGGGGACGATTTCGAATAGGAATCTGCTGTTTGCGTATTGATTGAATCCTTGTTTTTGCGGCTGACCAAGCAATGGCTTTTCCCAGGAGTTCAGCCGCGAATTACATTCAGATATATGCTCACCAGAAAAGCTGACACCTTCTTTAATCAGTTCCCGCGCCATAGCTTCTAACTGCGCATCGC
>CAVJRB010000209.1:0-2301 GCA_963651655.1 bacterium
GAGCATCTGCCTTACAAGCAGAGGGTCATAGGTTCGAGCCCTATAGGTCCCATATGCCGCAGTGGCGGAACTGGCAGACGCCCGGGACTTAAAATCCCGTGGGTAGTGATACCCGTACCGGTTCGATTCCGGTCTGCGGCATGATTAAAAGCTCTTGGATTTCCAAGGGCTTTTTTGATATATGCGAATATACACAATACAGGAGGTTAAAAATTATGGACGAAAACATGAAGAAAAGAAACGAGATTCTGGCGAAGACAGTGATTAAAGGGCTTGAGTCCCGCAACATGTCCGGCTACTATGCGGCAGATAAAGAAGCTGCTGTGAAGCAGGCATTAGAGCTTATTCCAGAAGGCAGCACCATTGCAATGGGCGGCTGTGCCAGCGCATCCGAAGTGGGATTGATCAAGGTCTTAGAAGAAGGCAATTACAACTACCTTGACCGCAGTAAAATGTCTCCAAGAGAAAGCCTTATGGCGGCATATGATGCAGATGTATTCCTTTCCAGTGCCAATGCAATCACAAGCGATGGTATTATGATCAATATTGACGGAAATTCCAATCGTGTCTCCTGCATTGCCCAGGGCCCAAGAAAAGTAGTATTCATCGTAGGAATGAACAAAGTCTGTTCCGACCTTGACGCAGCAATGAAACGTGCCAGAAATGTAGCAGCCCCAGCCAATGCCCAGAGATTCGATGTCAAAACTCCATGCAAAGAAACCGGCAAATGCTTCGACTGCAAATCACCGGATACAATATGCTGCCAGTTCCTGATTACAAGATATTCCCGTCACGAAGGCAGAATCCATGTAATTCTGGTAAATGATACACTGGGATTCTAATATAGAATAATTTGGAAAAAATAATCCCTCTCTACAACTAGCTTTATCCCTTTAGATAAGGTACAATAAAAGATACGCGGATAAAAATAAAATGAACCTACAGGAGGAATTTTCCAAAATGAAAAAAGCTACATTATTTGCAGCAGCAACTGCCTTATTAGGTGCAGTCTGGGTATCAGGTGCAACTGTCTTTGCGGAAACAGACGCTTTTCCTGTTACAGTAACGGACGACTTTGGCAATGAAGTTACACTGGAGAAAGCACCAGAGAGCATTGTATCTCTTGCACCAGTGGACACTGAGATCCTGTTTGCTCTTGGAGCAGGCGATTCTGTAACTGGAAGAACAGACTACTGCAATTATCCGGAAGAAGCTGCAGATGTAGATTCTATCGGAACATACATGGAACCAAATATGGAGCTGATCTTATCCAAATCCCCAGATCTTGTTGTAGCATCCGGATTCATCGATGACAACATCCGTCAGCAGTTAGAAGAAAACGGAACCGCTATTTTTATCACGAATGCAAGTGATCTGGAGTCCACAGAGAAAAACATCGAGACACTTGGAAAGCTCATTGGACATGATGCAGAGGCAGAAGAAGTTGTAAAGAACATGGAAGATGAGTGGACAGACTTAAGTGCAGAGCTTGAGAATGTGAAAGAAGAGAAGAGCGCATTTATCGATATAGGAAGCCTTTACAGCGCCGGACCATCTTCCCTTCTGGACAATTCCATGCAGATGATCAAGGTAGAGAATGTGGCAGCCGATGCAGACAGCGCATGGCCGCAGCTTTCCGCAGAAGCAGTTGTGGAAGCAAATCCGGACGTATACATTTCCCTGTATTCCACACTTGAGGATGTACAGCAGACTGCAGGACTTTCTGATCTGGCATGCCTGAATGAAGACGGCGGATTCATCTATATCGATGGTTCCAGCGTAGAAGGCGACATGATCCAGAGACCAGGCCCGCGTTACGTAGAAGGCTTAAAAGTACTTGCTGAGCTTGTTTATCCGGAAATCGCAGAGTAAATATTGGAAGTCTGAAATTTAATAATGGAAGTACAAAGTAAGGGGCAAGGAATTTGCCCCTGCTTTTGTATCATCATATTTTAAGAATTCAGAAGGCTTCCAAATACAAAAAGGAAAACTATATGAAAAACAAAAAAAGCAAAACCGGATTTCTTGTGCTGGCTGTTCTTCTTTGTCTTGGAATTGTCTGGGTATGTACCATTACAGGCGCAGCTTCTGTATCCATAAGTGACGCCAACCGCATTTTGCTGAACAAACTGTTTCATCTTAATGTAAGTCTGGAAGAAATCTCAAAAGGCAATATTACCATCATCTGGAACATTCGTTTTCCCAGAATTATTCTGGGCTTTATAACCGGAGCTGCCCTTGCGGTAAGCGGAGCTGGATACCAGGGGATTTTCAAAAATCCAATGGCAGATCCCTTTGTGC
>CAVJRB010000210.1:0-7046 GCA_963651655.1 bacterium
CCTTAAAATCCCCGGCCAGTGCCCTTGTCATGCCAAATACTGAAATTGCCAGGCTTATGTAAGTAAGCACCACCGTATAATCATAAAATCCAAGCATATCCTGTTTCTCCTTCTTCAAACGTTCTTCTTCCTTCATAGCAGCAAATCATATCCTTATTTTCTATTTCTGTCTTCCTATGGTCATGTGGGCCACGCAGGTCATCACCGCACTGATCAGCATCTGCCCGTAATAGGAAATTCCGCGGCTCAGCAGCATGGACGGCAGCATCAGGCTTCCAAATACAGGAACAAACATCACCATATACAAGGTCTCGCTGATTCCCATGCCTCCCGGCAGAGGAAGCATATCCACAGACACAGAGATCACAGCCTGCAAAATGGTAATTGTCAGGATCCCATAAGAATGAAGTCCCAGGGCGCGGTATACCCAGTAGGTCACAGTAAACAAAATGCATCTCTGGACAAAGGTGATCAGAAACACGTTCAGGATCACTCTTTTGTGGCTGGCCCAGAATGCTGCAGTCTCGTGGTACTGATCCATGGAAGCCTCCAGCTTCTCAAGCCTGCTCTTCCTTGGCTTCAGAATCCGGATGTGCTCAATAAGCTTCAGCCCCGTTACCATGATCCATTTGGCAAGACCAGGAGCAAATACCAGTATCATCATAAAAGTGACGCAAAATACATTCAGGCCTACCCCAAGGTAGAACACCCACATGTAATCTCCCAGATAACCGCGAAGAAATCCTCCGCCAAACATGCAGATCACAAGGCCGATCACAACCAGCACCGCCTTGTAGGTGATGGTGACGATCATCAGCACCAGGGTGGTAACCGGAATGGGCAGCTTATCCTTCTTCATATAAAAAATCTGCATGGGCTGTCCGCCGGAGGCAGACGGTGTGATGCAGCTGAAGAAAAATCCTACAAAGGAATACAGTGCACAGTGTCCCATTTTTACACTGGCGCCAAGGGTTCTCATCATATAAAAGATGATCACCGACTCTCCCAGTATAAAAAGCACCACGCACACAATGCTAAGAAGCAGATATCTTGCATCTGCTTCCCTGGCTGTACTGATAATGTCCCCGATATCCTTACCGCGAAATACCAGATACATGGTAAGTCCGAAAACCACAACCAGAAATAAAAGGTTAAAAACCGTTTGCTTCTTACTCATAATATTTTCTTTCCTGAAATCAAATAGTGTAATTGTCTTATTATATCATACTCCCTACCAAAAGCATATCATAAATTATAGAAAAATGGAGGTTTCGATATGAATCCGCTTCTGGAAGTAAAGGATGTCAGCCTTTCTTACCATAGTCTTTCCGGGGAGACCGCTGCCCTTTCTCATATATCCTTTGATCTGATGCCCCAGGAGTTCCTGGCAATTGTAGGACCCTCCGGGTGCGGCAAATCCACTTTGCTGAATCTGATCTGCGGACTGCTTCGCGCGGAGCAGGGAACCATTCTTATGGATGGAAAGCCTCTCACAGGCGGCAGCTCCCGCATTGGCTATATGCTGCAAAAAGACCATCTCTTAGAGTGGCGCAGCGTCTACCGCAATGTTCTCCTTGGACTGGAAATACGGGGGGAGCTTACAAAGGAAAAACTCTCCTATGTGGATGAACTGCTGAAGCTTTATGAACTGGATAAGTTCCGGAACAGCCGTCCAAGCCAGCTCTCCGGCGGCATGCGTCAGCGTGCGGCACTGATCCGTACCCTGGCATTAAAGCCGGATCTTCTGCTTCTTGATGAGCCCTTCTCGGCACTTGACTACCAGACACGGCTGAATGTAAGTGATGACATTGGAAAAATCCTGAAAAAGCAAAAGAAGCCGGCAATTCTGGTTACTCATGATATTTCCGAAGCCATCAGCATGGCAGACCGGGTACTGATCCTTTCCCGGCGTCCTGCTTCTGTGGTAAAAATCGTTCCCATAGATCTGGATATGGAAGAGCGCACGCCCCTTGCATCAAGAAATGCGCCTGCTTTCAAATCCTATTTCAACTTAATCTGGAAGGAGCTGAATCAGAATGCATGAACCCTCCCACGCACAAAAAGCATATCTTGCGCGGCAGAAAAGGGACCGTTGTCTTGTTGTTGGTGCAAGACTTCTGGTCTTTCTTATTTTCCTGGCACAGTGGGAGATCTTCTCGCGGCTTGGCTGGATCGATTCCTTTATCTTCAGCAGCCCTTCCATGATCTTCCAGACCTTTGTGAAAATGGCAGAGGACCAGTCTCTTTTTGTCCACATTGGCGCTACCTTAAAGGAAACCCTTCTTAGCTTCGCCTTTGTAGTTCTGGCAGGGCTTGGAATCTCCGTTTTACTGTGGAGCTGTCCCCGCCTTGCCAAGGTGCTGGAGCCGTACCTGGTGGTCCTGAACAGCCTGCCAAAGTCCGCCCTTGCGCCTCTTCTCATTGTATGGCTGGGTGCCAGACAGCGCACCATCATTGTAGCTGGAATGTCCGTGGCCATCTTCGGCTGCATCCTGAACCTGTACACAGGCTTCGGGGAAGTGAACCCGGAAAAGCGAAAGCTGATCCGCACTCTCGGAGGCGGCAAGAAGGAGGAACTTTTGAAAATCGTTCTGCCCTCCTGCATTCCTCTGATCCTTGCAAATATGAAGGTGAACATCGGCCTTTGCCTGGTGGGCGTGATCATCGGGGAATTCATCGGCGCCAGACAGGGGCTTGGGTATCTGATCATATATGGCAGTCAGACATTCCAGCAGGTATGCATTCTGAAGCTTTTTCGTATTCTATTTTACACATTTCATCTTTCACGCTGTTATTTCCAGTTACAGCGGCGTTCTCTTTTCTTTCCACTTCTTATAACGAAACGGTTTCTGATTTTCCTTCAAAAAAGAAAATATTTTTTGGAAAAATACAGGATTTCTTTTTTCAACTTTTCACACAGTCAAATGCGATTCTTTCGTCTCCTCTTTCCAGATGGATGATTCCGCATTCCTGAAAGCCAAATTTCTTTAAAGCCCCTTGCATAGGCTTGTTGTCCCGGTGGGTGTCGATGCGCAGATAGCCGCTTCTTTCCATTCCAAAAGTAAAGGCGGCGCGGGTGACCCCTCTTGTTTTCCCGTCAGAAGCTACTCTGTGGATCACGCCGTAAGGCCTCTGATCACTGTGCCATGCACCGTTTTCGATCACACGGTAAGTAGGATCCTCTCCCATAAAAAATACGAAGGTGCCAACAATTTCGCCCTTTTCCTCGCACACGTAGGAAATTCCCTGCTTCACATCATTTTCTACCGTGGAGACCTCCGGGTAGCGGTCCTCCCACTGGTTGGGGTTTCCATTGTTTTTCATAAATTCTCTGGCAATCTTATATAAGTCCAGAATCCGGGGCAGATCCTGCGGGGTAGATTTTCTTATGTTCATTTTGGTTTCCTTTCTGTCAGACTGACTTTTGTTTCCTGTCAATTGAAAAATAACACGCCTTCCGGTGCTTAATCTGTAGTATAGCATATTCTGCAAAGCTCACACAAGGACATTGTCTGTCCTCATAAAGGGATTGCTTTGTTTTAAGGAACCTGAAACTTTCCGTTCCCATTTTTTCCTTTTTTGAGGACTTCCAGCCTTTCCGGAAATACGGTGATTTTTTCTACAGTTTCCAGCATGCCAAAAACACAGGCTTTTGAAATGCACTGATTTTGCAGTAGAAACTGACGGATTGCTTCCAGGCGCTCTTCCGGCGTGAGGAAATATCTGTGGGAGTTTTCCTTTGGAATATTCCGTGTGTTTTGTTCCTGTATTTTGCTTTGCAGGTCAAGCTGTTTTTCTTTGTAAAGGGATTCGTCAATGAGGCCTTCTAAGTATTTTTCCAGGAGAAGGGACTGCTGCTGGCGGAGCTTTTGATCGTATTGCTGGGAGTGTGCCTGTTCTTTTTGCCGGGTTTCCTGCAGGCATTCTTTTAGAAGCTTAAAGAAGAGTTTTATCAATGTTGCTTCCAATTCAGGTGTAAGCACAAATTTATTGCCGTAGAAAAAAGCACTGTGCGCCAAAAGAGCATCACTGCTTAGACTACCTCCACTGCACAAAAATCTCTCTCCGCGACCCAAAGCTTCTAACATGGAAAACAGAGCGTTTTCTTCCAGATGAATATTATCACAGCCGCCTTCTTTCCCGGGTTTGGTTCTGCCTTGTTCCAGGTAGGTACGGCATTTCCACTGACAGATTTTGTCATGCTTTCGCTTTCTGGTGGTTCGGTAAAAAGGGGCGCCGCACAGACCGCAGATCAGTTTGCCGCTTAATATGTATTTTCCAGGATTGATACCCGGATGCCTGCCTTGCTGTCCCTTCGTCCATATTCTTGGATTAGGAATTCTGTCAGCTTTTTTTTCACCCGATTTTCTGATATAAGCTTCTCCTTCTTTTCTCCTTGCTCGCTTATCGATTTCCTGGTTTGCTCTCTCCCATAGCTCCTTGGAAACAATGGAAGGAATCCGGTTTTCGTAGACATATTGATCCTCATCTGGATTTCTTACGGTTTGTTTGGTGTCGAAATCAAAATGCCTGCGGTTCATCACCACAGTTCCCTTGTTGATGGGATTGCGAATCATCCGGCGGATGTCGGAGTCGGAAAAACAGGCTCCGTTTCGTTTTCGAATCCCTTTTTCCCGGAGGATTCGGGCGATGGTCCTGCTGCCGTAGCCCGCGGCGCACAGCTCATACATGTGGCGCTTCACCTGCGCTTCCTCTTTGATAATTTCGAAGCTTTTATCCGGCAGTTTTCGGTAGCCGTAGGTGTTGGAAGTGAGCATCAGAGCATTTCCTGTCTGCTGGCGGTGCCTGTGGGCATTGTTTATTTTGCGGCTTAGCTCCCGGCTGTATTCCTCTGCCAGAATGGCCTTGATTCCCGTGATCAGACTGTCATCTGCCGTGTAAAACCGCTGTTCCAGGTACAGATACAGCTTTTTACTGCAGGATACCAGCCTGTCAATAAAAATGTACCAATCTTTTGTGTTGCGCATAAGACGGTCCTGGGATTTGATCACCACCACATCGAAACGGTTTTCCAGAAGATCCTCAAAAAGCCGCTGGTACTGTTCCCGTCCCCGGACGCTGGTGCCGGATCTGCTTTCAATGTATTCGTCTGCCAGAAACCAGTTCAGGCGGCGGACGCATTCTCTTGCCTCCGCCGCCTGTCTGATCAGGGCGTCCCTCTGGCACTCTTCCTCCGTGCTGCATCTGCAGTAGATGACGGCGCGGATCATAAAGTGTCTCCGTATGTATTTATTTTTTCTTTCAGGGCTATTTTTTCCAGAGGGGAAATCAGCTTCTCGCACTCTAAAATATCCGCAAGATATTCCAGGATTTTCCTCTGGGAAAAGATAATAGGCCTTTCTTCTCTACAAACATTTTTCTCATTTCCTTCGCTTCTGTTTTCACACTGAAGCATGGCACATTTCTCCTCTGACTGACAGCAGATTCAGGAAAGCCATCTCTTATTCCCTGATCCGCTTTTTGTCATTATATGCAGACCGCTTAACCAAATAGCACTCCCATATTTGCATCAACTATTGCCACCGGCTCAGTTGCAACATATATGGACTGTCGTCTCCAGGCAAATTATTTGCTTGGCGGCGTATCGATCATGTGCCATTCCCACTCCGGGTCGATGACTGCATCCGCACTTTCCAGAACAGCGCAGTCCTTGTCGCATCCGTCCACCGCACAGGAACAGGCCATGCCAGCCTTCTCAAAATGTCCCGGTTCTCCTTCATAGCGCACACACCACAATCCCCGGTAGTGCATCCGCTTGCAAAGACCGTATTCATACTCGTATTTTACTGTTTTTTCTCCCATATTCTATGTGTCTCCTTCTACTTTAGTCCGTCCCACAAAATGTTCTTTCCATCCGCATATCCGCATTTCATTGCCAGTCTTACCTGGGGTCTGTCGGTCATAGGATCTTCGATTCCTACGGACAGTCGGTATCCTTCCTTCAGAAGACTTTTCACCTTTTCTGTGGCAAACAAGGTTTCTGTTTTCACCTTTTCTCCTGGCAAAACCTGGGGCAGCGTGATTTCCACCTGGGGCTTCTCCACCATTTTGCCTTCTGGATTTTCCAGATACAGATACGCCTTCCAATCTCCATAAAAAGGAGCCACTCCATCATTTTCCCAGGTCAGTTCCAGAAGGTTTCTTTTCCATCTGGCTTTCGAAATCCAGAGCCGATATCCCATGTTTCCCAGAAGCTGGACGTAGCCCTCCTTATAAGCCTTGTCTGCAATATTCGGTCCCAGAAATGTAGTGTGAGACGAACGAATCAGCTCAATTGTCTCCTCAATATCTATCTGCAGCATTTTTTCCATAGACAGGGCACTGGTCAGTTCCCCTCCGGAAGGCGCCTTTTTCCAGAAATCCGGCATAGCACACAGGGCGTTTTCCTCCATAGTCTGGCTGTAGATGCCGCCCTCCCGGATCCACTGAAGCCACTCCTCGGTATCCTCTTTTTTCCCAGCAACATCGTTGTACAGGCCCATACCGCACGCATCCGCAATAGCAAAGGGCCTTCTCATAAGAAAAAAGGCTTCTGGAAAAGCTTCCAGCCAGGGCGTTACATACTGATTTCTCACAGACTCCTTCGGCATCCGTCTGATGCCCTGTCCATAGTTCACATGCCACTCACCCCAATGGCCCAGGCTTCCAAGCTCGATAAAAGCAATCAGACCGTCCTTTCCCAGATACTCTCCCATCGCCTGTACTGCGTAGCTGTGATACCGAATCAGAAGTTCATTGTTATAGTCCGGAGCAAAACCTTTCCCGTAAGCACCCTCATACCAGGTTCCGTCTCCGCCGGTCTTTTCGTACAGCCACTTGGGGATGTCCATATGAGGCTTGTCCCCTGGAAGATCACAGACGAAACGCAGCACCAGATGCCTGCCCTCTTCTCGCCATCTGGCCAGCTGGTTTTCCCTCTCGATGGTTTCCCAGTCAAAAATGCCTTCCTCCGGCTCGAGCTTTGCCCAGGTAATGTCCATATAGAGAAGGGAAATATCCTGGCTGATTTCCAGGTTCCACGCACC
>CAVJRB010000210.1:7056-8972 GCA_963651655.1 bacterium
GCGCATATCCCATAAGAGGATTGCCGAACACTTCCTCTGATTTTTTAAATTGTTTTGTGTTTTTACTTCCAAACTGCCACATAGTTTCTCCTGCTGCCAGAGCGTTTCTGCACTTTTTTCCTGTCAGAATGTGCAGTCACTGCTTCAAGCTTACCTGGGTTCTCATGTCCATTGTGATCCTTTGCATCATTGCCATGCTTCTCTACGGAATCCTGGCGTTCATTGAAAAATACTATCAGAAAAAGCTGTAAAAAGTACTATGTTTTCTTTTTGAATGTGATAAGGCAGGGAATGTGTTTTCATGGAACATTCTCTGCCTTTTATCCAACTTATGAAATTCCTTTTCTCAATCCGCCATTTCAGCCAGTGCGCTGATCCAGGTCACTGCGTTTTCCGTGTGTTCGGAGTTTACCAGAACGCTGATCTTGATTGGTTCGTATGCTACCTCAAGTTCTGTTGACAAATCCTTTGAAGTAATGGAAATGCTGTAGGGATCCTCCGGATCTCCTAACTTCTCGAAAACATCGGCCGGAAGAATCTCGCTTAAATTAGCAAAATACTCTTCCTTGTTGGCAAAACTGTCGATATAGATTTCGGAACCCACCAGCACATCTATAGCCCTTGCCGCTACCTTGGTGGTAAAAGACATCTGGCTGTAGGACTCCAGGGCGGAGCCGTCTCCCTCTGTGCGAAGGCTCTCATCTACAGTAGCAATCTGGTATGGGTCATCCTCAATTCCCAGAATCTTCTCCACAGATTCCTCTGCACCTTCCTGATTGGAGCCATAGGAATCAATGACCATCACCGTAAGGGCGGTGTCGATCTGGGCATTGTCATAAATGTCCTTCGCCGCAAAAATAATTACGATCACGCCTACAATGGCTGCCATCTGCGGCTTATAATAAGCCCAGATATAGCCAAGCTTTGCGCCAAAGCCCATGCCTGCCAGCTTCTCTTTCTCTAGCTGGCGCTTCTCTTTCTTCGTCAGATCGGATTCGTGTTTGTTATGGATATCGTTCTCATCGATCTGCTTTGGTTCTTCCTGTTTTTCATCCTTTAATTCGATTCTCATTTGTTCTCCTGTGCTCTGCAATATTAATGTTACTATTCTAACACCATTTTAAGGTTTTGAACAGCCTCACATAAGAAATCACAGTTCTTTCACATTTTACGCCCGCAGCCAGCTTGTATCCAGTCTTGCCAGAAGCCGTGCGTTATGATACGCCATCCGAAGGGTCAGGCATGTCCTGCCCAGATATTTGGTGCCGTCCGGGGTTTTCATGCAGGCAAGGGCAAGATCCGGAATACCGGGATTTTGCAGGCAGATGGGGATCAGAAGCTGAATGGAATGGTTGTAGTACTGGGGAATGGCTGCCTTGTAATCCGATTCCAGGATCCGCCTTGTCTGCTGCAATGCCCCGTCAAACAGCTGCACCCGCATGCCGCTTTCCCGCACAGCTGCAGGCAGGCGCTGCACATTTTCCTCATCATCGAAAATATGCTCATACTGGGGCACCACAGGCAGCTTGGTGTCAAATACCAGATCCGAAGGATTTTCCACGTAGCTGGCACGCGGGGGCAGATCCTTTATTTTGATTTTCAAAAGCGAATAGTCCGTGTAGAATCCTTCCAGAAACCATTTCTGTCTGTCCGGCACAACATTGGGAACAAAGTAAGCATAAATAGGCTGATAATACTGATTAAAGAGTCCTGTATGAAAAAGGGCGTATTCTTTTTCCTCTGTCACCTTGCCCTCCTCATACAGCCTGCGAAAGGTGTTTTCCAGATAACCTTTCAGGATCCCATTGTCCCCGGAGTCTCCGAAGCTCCACTTTTCCGGGGCGATCCTGGCCAGGTTCTGAATCTGACGGTTATAATTTCCGCAGTAGGTGAAATCAAATAGATTCATATTGACC
>CAVJRB010000211.1:0-630 GCA_963651655.1 bacterium
GAGCCTGGCATACCGGTGCACACCGGACAGGTGTGGGTATTGGGTGCTCCTCCAAATGCAGTGGAACAGCCGCAGAAAATCTTGGTTCTGGTGGCAAGCTCTACATGGACTTCCAGTCCGATTATGGTCTCATACTGTTTCATGCTTCCCTGCCTCCTTCTTCTGGTGTTCCGAAATCTCCTCTTGCTTTTTCATAAGCGTGGGCTGCACGGAGAATCTTTTTCTCCATAAAGCAGTCACCGATCATCTGGATTCCGATTGGAAGACCAGTTTTATCTTTTCCGCAGGGAACAGTAATTCCCGGAAGGCCGCACAGGTTTACGGCAACGGTGTAAATATCACCAAGATACATTGCCATAGGATCCTTTAAGCTTTCCCCAAGCTTCGGTGCTGTATACGGAGCAGCCGGCGCAAGAAGAACGTCATATTTCTCAAATGCCTCATCAAATTCCTTTTTGATCAGGGCTTTTGTGCGCAGTGCTTTCAGATAATAGGCATCATAGTAGCCAGAACTTAAAACAAAGGAACCAAGCATGATACGGCGCTTTACCTCTTCACCGAAGCCCTCTGTCCTGGTGCGCTTGTACATGTCGTGAAGGCCGTCATACTCAGCAGCACGGTAGCCGTATT
>CAVJRB010000211.1:640-2293 GCA_963651655.1 bacterium
ACGCCGTCGAAACGCTCTAAGTTGGAGCTTGCCTCTGCGCTGGCAATGATATAATAAGCAGGAATCATATATTCCATAGTCTTTACGGAGAAAAATTCCACAATGGCGCCCATCTGGGTAAGCACCTTCAAGGTCTCCATAAAGGCATCCTTTACATCCGGGGAAAGTCCCTCTGCCAGATATTCCTTGGGCACGCCGAATTTCATTCCTGCAATTTTGTCTGTCATTTCTTTTCCAAAATCAAGATCCTGTCTGTCTATGGAAGTACTGTCCTTGGGGTCATGGCCTGCGATCACTTCCAGAAGCGCTGCACAGTCTGCCACATCCTTTCCCACAGGCCCGATCTGGTCCAGAGAGGATGCGTAGGCAACCAGGCCGTAACGGGAAACAGTGCCGTAGGTTGGCTTCAGACCGGTAACGCCGCAGTAGGAGCTTGGCTGACGGATGGAACCGCCAGTATCAGAACCAAGTGCCAGATAAGCCTCTCCTGCTGCCACAGCCGCACAGGAGCCGCCTGAGGAACCGCCAGGAACATGTTCTTTGTTCCAGGGGTTTCTGGTGATACCGTAAGCGGAAGTCTCTGTGGTGCTTCCCATGGCAAACTCATCCATATTTGTTTTTCCGATAATGATCATTCCCGCCTTCTCAAGACGGTCGATCACCTCTGCCTGATACTGGGGAACAAAGCCCTCCAGGATCTTAGATGCGCAGGTGGTTGGCTTTCCCTGTACGCAGATGTTGTCCTTTACCGCAATGGGAACGCCGGCAAGAGGACCTGTGTAGATTCCCTCGTCAATGCCTTTCTGCACCTCTTTTGCACGGGCATAGGCTTCTTTTTTGTAGGTGTCCAGGTAGGCGTGGATCTGTCCGTCCTTTTCCTCAATCTGGGAAAAGACCTCTTTTACCCCGTCCAGGACACTGATCTCATGTTTTTTTATTTTATCAGCCAGCTGCAAGGCTGTTAATTTCGATAATTCCATGTGAATGTCTCCTATCCTATGGTCTTTGGAACCTGATACTGTCCTTCTTTGGCTTTCGGCGCGTTTGCAAGCATTTCCTTACTGTTGTCGCCGTTTGTAACCACATCCTCACGGAATACGTTTTGATCCCCGAAAATATGGGACATAGGCTCTACGCCAGAGGTGTCCAGTTCATCCAATTTGTCTACATAATCCAGCATTTCCTGCATGTCCTTTTTGGCCTTTTCCTTCTCCTCTTCTGTGAGGGAAAGCTTTGCAAGAATGCAGACATTTTCCATGGTTTCGTCATCTATCTGTTTTGCCATTTCCTCATCCTCCTTCGATTCTTCCCTACGGCTCCAGACGGTTCAGATCTCTTGGGAACAGGCATGCCTCGCGGACATTTTCCTCACCAAGAAGCTGCATGGTGAGACGCTCCAGGCCGATTCCAAGACCGCCATGAGGGGGCATTCCGTATTTGAAGGTATCCAGATACTGTTCCATTCCTTCCGTCTCCATGCCTCTGTCCTCGATTTTTTTCAGAAGGGCGTTGTAATCGTGGATTCGCTGTCCTCCTGTGGTGATCTCAAGGCCGTGGAAAAGAAGGTCAAAGCTTAAGGTAAATCTGGTGTCTTCCGGATCGTCCATGGCGTAGAACGGACGTTTCTTGGAAGGATAATGGGTAACAAATACG
>CAVJRB010000212.1:0-946 GCA_963651655.1 bacterium
AATGGAATTCCGGGGGAGACAAATCATTATTTAATCACTTTTGTAAAATCCAATTATTACCAAGTGCAGTTTTGCCCCCCCCCGGAACATTTTTCCACCTACACTCTATTGATTACTGTTCTGCATTCTGAAGGAAAATAGCGAACGGCCCCATGCTCTTGAATTCTGCATGAATTACCAGGTTCGGTGCATCTTCATCTGCTGCGTCTTCGTTTTCAACCATCCAGCTGCTGCGAATCTCCTCTGCATCATCATCATCATCTGCTTCTTCTTCGCTTGCCGCAGATGCAAATGACAGCTCCGGCTCATAGACATATTCTGCCTCACCGGTTACCGGGTTGAGCTGCATCAGGAAGCTTCCCGGGATGGTAAAGGAATCAAGTTCTTCCAGAAGGGAAGTATCAGCCTCTGCTGCTGCCACATCATAATCAGCATCTGCACTCAGTACCATAGACTGCCAGTCAGCGGAATCAAGGCTAAGGCATACATCTGCTTCCAGGTTTCCATCCATATCATAGAGATAGTCATCACCCTGCTTGATAGCAAGATCTGTAAATCCGGTAGCTGTGCTGTAGTCTGCTGCATTGATGGTAACGCCATCTGCTACCTGGATTGCAGCGGTATCCCCAGTGGTAAGGGTAGTTAAGACATCTGTCAGCTTCACATCCTTTGTCTCAGTCTGGAACTTGGTGATAACTTCTTTGGTCTTCTCATTCTCATATTTATCAGGATCTGTACCCTTCGTTACGATCGGCACGGTCTTCAAAACAGAAACCGATCCTAAAGTCTGGAAGCTTGCTGTGATCTCACCGGTAGTGCTATCCAGTTTCTCAGCGGAAACAAAGTATACCTTACCTGTATTCGGGTCGATCTGCATCAAAAGGATATCTTTCTTCTTCATTCCTTTTACAGCATCTACTGTGATCGTTGCAGTGATGGATCCTGT
>CAVJRB010000212.1:956-2358 GCA_963651655.1 bacterium
ATCCTGTGGATTCATAGGAAGTCTTATCGCCCTCTTCAATTACAAGGTCTACGAATGGGGTAAGCTGCTCGTACAGAGTTGGGTTAACAGTGGTTCCGCTTGTTGTCTTAATTTCTTCTGTTCTGGTGTCAACACTCAGAATTTTAAGGATTTCCTTCACAGTTGTAACGGTGTTGTCATCATTAGCCTTCTTTACAGCCTCTGCTGCTGCAGTGCTCTTGTATGCAGTGGTATCTGCATTCTTCACAGCCAGTGTCTGGCCTGCACTTAAGTTTCCGCTGACTACCTTCGGAGCCTCCGGAATGATCTGTGAAATACTTGGTGCTGCCCATACACTGCTGCTCATGCCTACTGTAAGGACTGCGATTAATGCTGCGATTGTTTTGCGTTTCATTGGTCTGTCCCTCCTTGGAATCATACTTCTTCATAAAAGAGTTCTATAATCTTCTCCTGTAGTCCCTCTTCATCTGGGATAAACTCATCATGGAGTTCTCCCTCCTTATCCTTTCCCGGAATAGAATCATAATTCTCGTCGGAAAAATCCAGTGTTTTGATCAGAGTGACCAGGTCAAGATATTTATTTCTGGTAATGCTGGTCTGGAGATAATCCTCCATGTCGCCAAGCTCATCCCATTTGCTGTTAAGGGTGCCGGAAGACATCTGCTTCATCTGGTTCACAAAAGCAGTTACAAAGCTCTTCTGGCGCTCCATTCTGCCTTCGTTACTGAAGGCATCTTCGGTATCTCGATATTGGAGATAGGAAGCTACGTTGTTATCCGTCAGCGTTACTTTATTTCCCTGATACAATTCCGGATACTGTTTTGCCAGATCATCATTGGGAACTGTTACCGTAACACCATCTGCCAGATTGTTGATATATGGCATAGATGCCTGACTGGTCATTACGTAATCTCCTATGGTAATTCCTCCCAAAAGCAGGGATACTGCTTCCATCAGGTTCTCACAACTGACCTTGCCGCCATTTCCATAGGCATATGCATAGCCAATGTGGGTGGTGTAAAGTCCGTTATCATTTCCATTCAGGGAATATCTGCGAACCTGAGTCATGGTATCTCGGTTAATAGGAAGAATGGTAATCTTGTTCTTCTGTTTGTCCATAACAACAAGTGCAATGCTGTCTGCTCTGCCCTTATTGCCGTATTGTTTACTCTCTGTGAGAACATCTTCCTCGTCAATTCCAGCGTAGAGGATGGTTCTTACCAGAGAATTATAACGGTATTTCTTACCTTTATAGGTGAGTTCCCGGAAGCTGTTTCCTACGTCATGGGAATTGCGTGCCGTGATCTGCATGGATGCCTGCTTCTTCAATTCCTGGTGAATCAACAGGCCAATACCGACGGCAGCCACAATACATACTGCAGCTGTAGCAGCCATCTGTTTC
>CAVJRB010000213.1:0-1148 GCA_963651655.1 bacterium
GATATGCGCACAATTCTTTATATTGAGGCCCAACTAAAAAATTGTATCATTGTCACAGAAAAAAATTCAACGAATATCCGCAGCAAAATTTCTGACATTGAGAAACAACTTATTCCTTATAATTTTGTTAAAATTCACCGCAGTTACCTTGTGAATTACAGGCATATTTTTTATATAGGAAAATCTTCCCTTCAGCTTACAAATGGGCAGGAACTGCCTATAAGCAGGGGAAAAGTAGAGGAAGTAAAGGAGGGTTTCAGGAAATTTTATGTTTAATTTTATTTATTGGCATTATCGTTCGTTGGATTCATATATTATTTTTTCATTCCTCTCCTACACATTGATGATACTCTGCGGATTTCGCGAAGTTTTAAATAATATCCGCCGTAAAATCCCTGCATTTTCAGCCCTGTATATCAGTCTCACGTTGCTTTTATACATAACGATACGTCAGTTCTTTTCTTTTTTCTATTTGAAAATAACCGGAGCTACTGAGACGCCGTATTGGTTTTATTTCATTTGCGTAATTTTACTTTCCGTAATCTGTGCCTGTATCAGTCTGGCTGGCTCGTTTTTTTCCAAACTGGTATATGTATTATATTTCATGACTTTTACTCAGCTGTATAAGATGATCTGTTCGCCACTTTATGTTCAGGAAGCAAGCATGGATCCTCTGCTTTATAAAATTCTTGATCTGGTTACCGGAATGCTTTTATATGTTTCACTTTTCCTTCTTGCCAGGCTATTTCAGAGAATAAAACTATCCACTCCTTTTCCCATATCACGTTTTAAAGGAGCACTTATCCTCTATTTTCCTACTGGATTTTTACTGTTCTTTGGAATTTTCTCTGGGGCAAATATGTATACAGTCTGGCAAATTGCCATTCTTTCTGGCATCCTGCTTACTAATTTGCCTATTATTTATTATTTTCTGGCTACCATCATTCGTTCCTACGAAGATCAGCGCAAATTAGATGATGCCCTTACCCAAACCCGTACCCAACTTGCACGCTACCGCTATTCTCTGGAGGTTCAGGAGCAGGTAAAAAAGGAACGCCATGAGCTGAAAAATAACTACTTTTATATTCAGACGCTCCTTGCAGATAAAAAATACGATCAGCTAGACACATATATTTCCCAGGCAATTG
>CAVJRB010000213.1:1158-23563 GCA_963651655.1 bacterium
GGAAATACTTTGATCGACTATCTCCTCAACAGAAAAATCCAGGAGGCACAAAAATTTCACATCAAAACTTATACAGAAATTATTATTCCTGCACAGCTTTCTACCAATGAAGAAGTCCTATGTACCATTCTCCTTAACCTTCTTGATAATGCAATTGAAGCCAGCAAACAGGAAAGTGACCCGGATATTCAGATTATTATTAAATGTGTCCAAAATTATCTGCTTTGCACTATAAGTAATAAAGTAAGCACCAATATTCTCGACACAAACCCGGAGCTTACTACCAGCAAAACAGACGCATCTAATCATGGATTAGGTATAAAAATAATTCGTTCTTCGGTAGAAAGTCAGAATGGATTATTAAATTTTAAATGTGAAAGAGGATATTTCACAGCCAGTGTAATGCTTCCATTTAATCATTCTGCATAAATCCGTCACTTCGAAGCACATTTTTCAACCTTATGTTTTACCTTATCAAGCAAAAAAATCAGCCCAAAACAGGAACCGACATATTTCTATTCCTGTTTCAGGCTGATTTTCTTCACACTCTAATTTTTATTCCACTGTCACAATCACTCTCTGGTAAGCCACCGGATTGGTTCCGCCGCCGTCTACGCCTTCCATGATGATATGGATGGTGTCGCCGGATTTGGCGTCTGAGGGGATGGTGAAAGTGGCGGTTTCCTGGTTATCACCGGAAGTTGTTACTTCGATAGCAACCGGGTTTCCATCTTCGTCTTCAGCTTCCTCATAGGTATCTCCATATGGATAATGGTACCAGCGGAAGGTGGTGGTATCACCGTCCGGATCCACTGCGGTTCCGTTCAGGGTAATCTCATCTCCTGCTTTCGCGGTAAGATCAATTCCCTCCTCTACAGAAACCTCTGGCAAATGGTTCGCATCCTCATATTTATCCGTCACGCACCATTTCGCTCTCATGGCAAAGTCGCTCTGGATTGCCGCGATCCACTGTGCAATTCCTTTCTCATTTCCCTTGGCAGCCTGATACAGGCGCACATCCGGATTCTCGTCACTCTCCTTCAGGGCATATCTTCCGTCCCATCCGCCATAAGACAAATCCTCAAGACTGCGAAGCCCGTTGGGAATGGTCACAAACCATGCCGGGGAATCTCCCTCAGAAAGGAAATCATACTGCTCATAAGCATGTCCAACCCAGAGCGTATCATCTCCAAGAAGTGCCTCATTGGTACCATACTGGTCGGTGTCTTCCTCCCCTTCCAGATAAGTGCCGTCACCCCAGGTCACATATTTATCCATCAGTGCCCCAAGATTCTGCTCAATGTTTTCCTTCATCCAGGCACTGCTCATTTTCTCCCTGGACTCATCGGAAAGTTCCTCCACAGTCGCCCATCTGTAGCCATACGCAAGAGTAGAACCGGAAACATCCACCATACGCATAGACGGCCAGTTTGGCTGAATATAATTCAGATAGCAGTCATCCTGCATTCCCCATGCAAAAAGAATCACCTTTTCACAGATGCGGTTGTAAAGCTCTTCCCAGCCTTCCTGATCCTTATACTCTTCCTCAATAGACATCAGTGCTCTTGCCACAGTGTTGGCTCCGCCGCCAACCTCAATGTAAAGAGGTCTGTCATCCTCTGCAAGAATCCGTTCTTTCACCAGCTCGGAGCCTTCTGTCTCCTCGGAAGTATCACTTACGTTTTTAATATTTCCCACTTTTGTGATGGCACGAAGGTCATCCGGGGAAGGATAGTCCTCATCATGTACCTTCAGATTATCATAAACCTCTGCATATGCATCCAGAAATTCATACATCCAGTCCGTTCCCATCCATCTAAGGGGCTCTGTGGTATCATCCCCGCTGTAATGCAGCTTGGAGCTGGTCTGCACAATTCCTTCCAGGTCAATGTCATTGGAATAAAGCAGCGTATGAATCAACGTATTCATATCGTCCACTTCCCCATCCTGTGTAACCAGAAGACGAGGCTTTCCCTCTGTTTTCGGAAGCGCCGTTGCAGAATCCGCCGCAAAAACAGATACAGACAAACTCATAGTTCCGATTATTGTTCCAATCAGTGCTGACAGCCATTTTTTCTTATGCATAATACTCTCCTTCTACATAAATTTGATTCAGTCATCATCCGCAAACCATCCAAAATAACAAGTTGGGGGCAATTATTATGCCCCCACAATGATTTCAGACTGCTTCTATAATTTATTTTTACTCTACCACAAAAACCGCTTTTATGTTGTTCAATAATGACCAAATATTTATCCAAAAATGACTTTTAAATCTCCGCACTGCAAAATAATCATTCTTTCTCCTGCTCCTTCAGCCACACACTCAACTGCCGTCGGTTCTCTTCAATAATCTTCTCCATGCCAGCCTCATCCAGTGCCTCCAGAAACTGATCCAGCGTTTTATCCGCATCCTCTGTCATTCCTGTTTCCAGCACCGGGCGATACTCATTCACCACTCTGGAAACCCCATCTACCTCTGCCGCAACCTGATCCGTCTGAAACACATATCCCAGCGTCCTGGAAGGTTTGGAATCCTCAGAATAATTTTTAATGAATTCCTTCCAGTCAGCGCTGCTCTCTCCAAACTGATATACCGCATCACTGTCCCCATAGCAGGTAAAATAGCTGGAATATCCCACACTGCTGTTGTCCTTTCCCTCCGGGTATGCGATCGTCTTTTCCCCTGTTTTTACATAATCAGTTCCTTCCCGGCCGTTCTGCAGAAGATTTGCCAGATCACTGTCCGTGTAAATCAGATTCAGCAGCTCCATCGCTTTTTCCGGATTTTTGCAGGAACTGGTAATTCCCCAGGTAAACTCCTGCACAAGAGATGTGGTGATCCGATTAGGTGTCATTGCAACCAGAACCTCATCGAAATCCAGACTCTTTTTGCTGACCAGATGAAGAGTTGCCGGTGACACGCTTGTCCACTGCAAAAACATTTTCCCATCATTAAACATGGTCTGCGCATCCACTCCGCTGTACAAAGAATCCTCCGGTATATACCCTTCATCCCGCCACAGCTTTACGGTCCGGCAAAAATCCCGGTACTCCGAAGAAGCATACGCATTCACAATTTTGGTACTGTTCAGAGGGTCAAAAATCACACCATAATTCATATCTCCTCCGAAAT
This sequence comes from bacterium, assembly GCA_963651655.1. Lineage (GTDB taxonomy): Bacteria > Bacillota > Clostridia > Lachnospirales > Lachnospiraceae > Blautia_A. The sequence continues at coordinate 4,295 of CAVJRB010000213.1, forward strand.
CCTCCACATCAAACAAAGAGGTAAAAGCAGACGACTCCACAGTTCCTGCATTGCCAAAAGAAATCAGATATACTCCCGTATTCTTTTCCTTCAGCTGCCTTCCAATTTCTGTAAGATCCTGCAGCTTTAATTGCTCCGGAACCTCTATATGATATTCCTCTGCAAGATTCTTGTTGTAACCTATTCCAGATGCCCTGCCCGGACTCAGATTCGCGCACACCGCATATACTTTGCCATTCACAGAAGTAACTTTAAGAAGCTCTCCCTCTTTTTCCTGAAGATCTTTGCCGTATTTGTCCAGAAGATCATTTAATTCTATTAAGGTGCCGTCTGCTGCCAGATCCGACAGCGAAGTGGTAGTTCCGGTATTCACCAGAACCAGCTGCTGAATTCCCATTTTGGCTTTCTTCAGCATATTTGCATGATCCCCGATAAAGCAGTTTACAATTTTCACTTTACAGGAAATTGCAGGAACTGTAATTTCATTGATCAGTTCCTCCACCGCTTCTGTATCCGGATACTTCGCCCCCAGCGTCAGGTTTTCAATGGCGATCTCACAAATTTCATCTCCATCCTGATTTTCCTGCAAAGAAATATTTTCCCTGCCTCTGCATCCCCAGAGTACCGCTGCACTTAACAGAACCACCCCGGCGCCTGCCAGTATCTTTCCTTTTCTCATATGCCAGATGCCTTTCTGAATTCCCGCGGCGTCATGCCAAAGGTTTTCTTAAACAGCTTAATAAAATAGCCAGAGCTTGCATATCCCAGCTTCTCTGAGACAATCTCGTTATTCCACTCTGTGTTTTTCAGCAGCTCCTTTGCCTTTTCCATGCGGCAGTTTGTAACATATTCCAGGACAGAAATCCCGGTTCTTTTCTTAAACAGCCGCATCATATACTGCGCATTTAACGCCGCATGATCCGCAATTTCCGAAACAGTCAGAGGCTCAGAAAAATGTTCCTGAATATAGGGAAGTACTTTTCCATCAATAATATTCTGCTGCCCTTCCGAAAAAGAAGTTTTCATTGCATCTGGAAAAAGCTTTTTCTCCTTCTCATCCTTCTGGTATTTTTTCTGAATCTTTTCAATTGTCTTCTTCAGAACCGCCGTCATTTCTTCCGTATCAAGAGGCTTGATCAGATAATCACTGCAGCGGATCTGCATGGCTTTGCGCATAAATTTATAATCCGGATAACAGGTGAGAATAATGCATTCTATGTTTTCATCATCCAAATCTGCTTTTTCCCTTACACTTGAAATAAATTCAAGGCCGCTTTCCCCGGGCATTTCAATGTCACAGAGAATCAGGGAAATATTTTCCCTTTTCATAATCTCGCGGGCCTGTACTGCATTATACGCTCCGAAGGTTTCCGCTACTCCCAGCGCCTTCCAGTCAATCCCCTCCTGAAGTGTTTTCACACATTGTTCTTCATCATCTACAAGCAATGCTTTGATTTCCATTTCCATATTTGTGCGCTCCTCGCTTTAGGTTTGTCTGCTACAGTACCTTATTTTTTATAACAATCACAATATAGCTGTCTTTATGTTTCTGCCTGCTTCTGCAAATTAATCAGAATATCTACCACTGCGCCTGATGGCTCCTGATTATAAATACGGATCACACATTTATCCCCATAAATCAGCTTCAGCCTTGCCACTGAATTTCGGATTCCCACGCCTAATTCCTCTGAAACAATTCCCTTCTCCAGAAATTCCTCCACTGCATCCAGGCTGTCATCTGAAAATCCGGTGCCATTATCCTTTACCTGAATGAGAATCCGGAACTCTTCCAGCTGCTTTACATTTACCTCAATTTTCGTCAGCTCTCCTGGCTTCAGGCCATGCTTAATAGCATTTCCCACAAAGCTTTCTATAATAAACGGCGGAATAGGTACAATCTTCATTGCCGCTTCACAGTTTACCTCGTAGTCAAAAGCATTCGGGTAACGCATTTTCTGCAGCCTTAAATAGTCCTGAATGTGTTCCAGTTCCTGTCCAAGCTGTACGTATCTGGAATTTACATTCACCACATAACGGTAATAACCTGAGGTCAGACGAATCAGCTGTTTCGTTGTTTTCACATCATTTTCACTGTAATTATAAATGGTATTCAATGTATTCAGAATAAAATGGGGCTGGATCTGACGGCTTAAATACTGCAGTTCTGTCTCTTTTCCAGCCAGACGGTCTTCATACATCTGGATCTTCAGGTTTTTGATATGATCCATGAGAAAATTAAATTCCTGGATCACAGCATCGAATTCTCTGCTGCAGTTTGACAGCTCCGGTATCCTGTAATCCAGATCTCCCTTCTGAATAATGTCCATGCTTTTCTGAAGGTAGGACATTGGCGTCAGGATCCATAAATACAGACAGATTCCATACACTGCAAACAATAACAAAAAGACCGCTGCAAGACCAGCGATTTCTCCTCCAACTGCCGGAAGCTGGCTTTCCAATGCCTGCTTTTTTATTTCCTTCACAAGATAAAAATCAGCCAGTTCACTGATCGTTCCAGCATAATACCAGCTGTTATTTTCCTGGTCTGTATAAATATTTTCTCCAAAAGACAGCCAGTTTTCTTTCTCCTCACCTGGCACCATCACCTGTCCGCTCTCATCACAGACCAGATATTTTTCTGTGGTTTCTCCGTTCTGGAAACTTCCTGCACTTTGCTGCAGATCTGCTGTAATATTTTCATAAGAATTCCAGGCACCAATATAATAATTGTTGTAATCCAGCATGAAAAACAAGTAGGATTCCTGCCCGCACCATATTGTACTCCACTGGCTGAACCGGGATATGCCCTCTTTGTTTTGCACCTGTTCTCTCACAAAATCTGAAACCAGGCTATCTTTCATATAATTATAGAAGACCTCATTCTTCGGATAGTATACAAACACCGTAAAACCCAAATCCATTTCCGCTGTCTGGTTGCTGATTTTTTCCAGAACTCTCTGATTGGCAAGCCAAAACCTGGAGTCCTTTTCCTTTGCTTCCGCAATATAGCGAAAATCTGCATCGTCCATTACTAAATTAACCAGACTGTTTCTCAGAAATTTCAGCTGCGTATCAATTCCTGACATTTCGATTTCCACATCGGACTGCAATTCGTTTATTTTTTCTTTTCTCGCCGACTCTCTTTCCCGGACTCCTGTAAAAAGAAGGGCCGCGATCACCGGCACCGCAATGCACATGGTCACCAGAAAAAGCCTGCTGTTCAGAGATATTCGCTCTTTCACTTTCCCAAACTCCTGTAAAAAATAAATTCGTGGTACCCTGATCGTATCTGTTAAAACTCTTCGGATCATCTATCCATCCAGATACTCCCATTGTACCACGAATTATAATTGTTCAGTACCCTTATAGCCTAAATAGTAAAAACTACTTTTTCAGGCTACTGTAACCATAACCTGTGCATATCTTGTCATCACCGCATCTGCATTGTCCTGAACCCTTAAGGTAAGGCAGAAACAGTCACCGGAAGCTGCATCTTCCGGAATGGTAAAGGAGCCATTTGCGCCGTCTGCTGTCCAGTTGTAAATTGTTTCATCTTTTCCGCTGTATACACATCCGGTCGGCTCTGTGGTCCAGGTTGCTGTACACTCATCCCCGTCAGGATCACTGACTGCAGCCTCAAAGGAAACGGTCTCTCCTGGCGCTGCAGTAAAATCTTTTTCGTCCATTTCCACAACCGGTGCATGATTGCAGTTTTCGTAAGTATTTACACACCAGTCAGCACGTGCAGCCCACTCAAGCTGGAAATCCAGCAGGTATGGATTATATTTCTCAATGTTATTGGTCTCCGGGTTTACATACTGTCCGGGAACTACACCGCCAGACAATGTAGAAGGATATCCTGCATCTTCCCCGCTGGCTGTGTAATAAGAATATCTTCCGCCATAGCTTCCGAAGGCACCATTTTCAAAGCCCCGAAGCCCACAGGAATACAGACCGATTATGCTAGAGCTGTCGCCCTCTGCAATAAAGTCATAATCGTTATATTCTTTTTCATAAACGGTATTGGTTTCCCCAAACTGATATTTATCTTCTTCATTTTCAAGATGCTGTCCGTCATGCACCAGTTTGTATGCTCCCATCAGGGAACCGTGATCAAACTTGATATTCTCTTTCAGCCAGTCAGCCTGGAATGTGTAAAGTGCATCTGCCTGTCCGTTGATTGCAGTTGAATATCCTGCATATCCGCAGTTTCCAGATGCCATTACAAGATCCGGATATTTGTCTGCAATATAATCCGTGAAAGTAAAGTCCTGTCCGTTTCCGCTTATGAGAACCTTGTCACATACTTTCTGATAAATTTCGTCCCACTGATCTGTTTCTGAATATTCATCATAGATGGAAAGCAATGCTCTTGCTACCGTGTTAAATCCGCCCCAGGAAAGAATGTAAAGGCTTCTTTCATCATCATCCAGAATTGCCTCTTTGATCAGATTGGAGCCCTCTGTATCCTCCCGCACATCTCCCTCAAACTGCACATTTCCGATTTTGGTAATGCTGGTCAGATATTCCGGGGTGGGATAGCCTTCCGCATTCTGTGACAGATATTCATAAGCTTCTGCATATTCGTTGTTCCAGAGGTTGGAAAGCCAGTCCAGGGGCTGCGCACGGAACTCAGTCATATCCAAAGCGCCCTCTTCCCGGTTCTGGATGTGGTCCATTACCTCGCCCTGGGTATGCTCCCCATCTCCAGTAAAATGACAGAAAGATGCAGACACTACAATTCCTGCCAGGTCAATTTCATTGAAAAACAGGCTTTGGTGGATAAAGGAATTCATATCATCTACTTCCAGGTCAGATGTAATGATAACCCTTGGTTTTCCATCCTCGCCCAGCCGGATTTTTCTCTCCTGCGGTGTGGTGATTACCTTTCTCTCTGCCAGCTGTTCATCAATAGGCTTTACAATTCTTCCTGCCTGCGCCTGCACACTTGTGCCAACCAGCATCACGCCAGTCAAAAACAGTGCTATTATTTTCTTCATTTTCAATGTCCTCCTTTTACCGCTGCGGTAATCCTGCTAACCAGAAATATTTCCTTTGCTGTAAAAAGCATAGCACATGTTTTTTTCTGCATGTTACCCGATTATGACTAATTTATCGCTCGAAACTGACTTTTAACTTCTTGCACTCCCCATTCACCTTCAGCACGCCACCTTCGGCGTTTGTCTCTACTTTCAGGGCTTTTCCATCCCAGGTGAGATGAACCTGGTCGTTTGCTACCGGAAGGGTGCAGTCGAAGCTGTCGAAGAACTCAGTGTGAGGCTCCAGTTCAAATGCTTTTCCGCTAACTGCAGTGAACTTCAAGCCCATGAAATATTTCGCAAGGAAATAGATGGGGCTTGCTGCCCAGGCGTGGCAGAGGCTCTTGCCGAAGCGGTCGCCGTACATGTCATACTGCTCTTCCACAGGTGCTTCCGGATCGAACTCTTCCCAGAAGGTTACAGCACCGCGGTCCAGCATACCGCCCCAGTAGCTGCGCATTTTGTTCAGCACAAACTCCAGGTTTCCTGTCTGGCAAAGCATATCCAGCTCAAAGAAATTGAAGTACGGAGTTGTAATTGCCGGAATAGCATCATTCTTAATCACGTTCTCCAGAATTTTTTCCTGCTCTTCTGCCGTTGCAATATGGAACAGAATCGCAAAAATATTGGCATGACGGGTCACATTTCTTTTGCCAGATTCAAAGGAATCAATAAATGCGCCCATCTCCTGATCCCAGTAAAATTTACGGATCTGGCTGATCAGCTTCTCATACTTCTCAGTGTATTCCGGATTTTTCTCCCCAAGAGCATCACTTACCTTCGCCATAGCCTGCCAGCATGCAGCAAACAGCATCTGCTCTGCGCAAAGGGCACCTGTCTTGTCCATATCTGCCCAGTCAATGTAGATCCAGTCATTTTCACGGCCTACCAGGAAGCCGTTCTCATCCAGCTGTCCCTCACAGAACTCCATAAGAGAGCACATTTTCGGGTAAACCTGGCGTACAAATTCCAGATCTCCGTACACTTCATAATGATAGAGCACACCCAGAATCCAGAACAGGGAATAATCCATAATGGTATTGATATGTCTGGTCATCGGATCATTTCCGCGAAGTGCCAGAAGGGTTCTCTGGTCAATATCCGGATCTGCCAGCAGATACTGGTTTACGAAAAAGCTCTGGTAAGCATCGCCGGACCAGATCCATTTGTCACGCTTCACGCCATCCAGGAAAAAGATACCACTGCAAAGACGGAAAGTATGCTCTGCCACATCCCAGATTTTGTTCAGCTTCTCATCATTGCTCTTAAAGGAAGCACGCTTCGGGAAATCCACATACTGATAAAATGCAGTAATCTCCACATCCTCAGCCTTGCAGTCCGGGATAAACGCGAAACGTACTGCACAGCATGGGCATCTCTTTGTAGCCGGATCCGGCTGCCAGCTGTAGTAGCAGTGCTCCAGATCAAGAGCCTCATCCTCAGACTCTCCGCAGAAAACTTCATAAACCTTATCGCTGCCTTTTTTGTCATTTACATAAACAGCCGCAGTCAGTTCTGTCTCAAACTCAGCCAGCACGCCGCCGTTTACCTCTGTGATCTTCACAGGCCTGCACTCTTTTTCTGTGTATTCCCAAACAGTTGGATTCTGCTCCGGCTTTGTGAAATACTTGCATACCCCAACCGGAACTGCAGGCTGGGAATAATCCTCAGCAGTCCAGGACTTGTCAGAATGGATCACCTCACCCTGCACATAAGCGCATGGAAAAGCCTCTACACAGCCTGCATGAATGGAAATTCTCACCTTTCCGGGACCTGCTGTGATCTTCTTTCCAAATGGATATTTCTTCTCCCCGTTTTCCCAGGTTACCAGTACGTGACCCACTGAATTGGAAAATACGGTAAAGCTTGTCTCCTGCTCCAGTTCATAAACGCGGCGAAGAGCCACACGGTTGCGGAAGCCCTCGCTCTTCCAGAATGCCGGCCAGCCAAAGCCTCTCTCCACACGGCTGAAATTCTGTTTCATAGCGTGATATAATTCAAAGTCTCCCGGATACCAGATCCAAAATGTGTTTTCCATTTTCATTTCCTCCAGATTTATTTGATTGTTAAATAACTTTCTGCAAATTTATATCTTCTTACATTGTAAAATGAAACCTGAAAAAAAGCTACAGCATCCCACGCTCAAAACCCTACAGATTGCGTTCAGGTGATCTATGGACTTTAACATATCTAATTCGTTTAACTCTTGCATGGCTTACACAAACTATATTATAATGAAAAAGTACAAATATTTATTTTATCAGAACCTGATAAAAGCAGCCGATTATTTTATATTCTGTATTTTGATATATTTTCAATATAGAAGAGGAAAAATATATGATCAGAATTGCAATTGTGGAAGATGAAGAACAATACATACACCAACTGACTGACTATCTTCGCGAATACCAGAAAACCTCAAGCGAGGAAATCGATGTAACAGTGTACCGGGATGGAGATGAAATCACTTCCAAATATAAATCTCAATTTGATATTATTTTGATGGATATCCAGATGAAGTTCGTAGATGGCATGACTGCTGCGGAAGAGATCCGCAGTATTGACTCCAGTGTTGTAATTATTTTTATTACAAATATGACGCAATACGCGATACAGGGATACAAAGTAGGAGCTATGGACTATATTCTGAAGCCCATCTCCTATTTCGCATTTAAGGAACGCCTCAGTCAGGCAATTTCCAAGTTAAAGCGCAGAAGCAGCAACTACGTTATGATTCCTGTGAAAGGGGGGATTGTCCGTCTTGACACATCGGATATTTACTATATAGAAAGTCAGGGACATAACTTAATCTACCACACAGGCACCGGAATTTACACCGCTTCCGGTACCATGAGTGCGGCAGAAGAAACATTTCGCAGTTACGGTTTTTCCCGCGGAAACAAAAGTTACCTGATTAATCTAGAACATGTAGATGGGATTCAGGACAAGTGCGCTCAGATAAAAGGAGAAAAGCTGCAGTTGAGCCGCACACGCCAGAATGCATTTTTACAGGATTTAACGAAATATTGGGGAGAAAATTAATATGCTGTCATTATCAATATCTCCGAATATACCAAGAATTTATACTGCAATTGCAGAATGGCTTGCCTGCATGCTTTGTCTCCGCGAGGTCAGGCATCGGGTAAGTACCAGGAATTTCATACTTATTTCCGCTGGAGCCTTAATTCTGCAATCTGTTTTTCTTTCCCTGACTCCTGGACTGGATGATTTTCTGTGGATTTTGTGTATGTCTGCTGCAGCACTTATTATGTACATTTTCATTTACTTGTGTGCAGATGTAAACTGGAAGGATGCGGCTTATTATACCATACGTGCTTTTGTGCTTGCAGAATTCGCTGCCTCATTTGAATGGCAGGTTGACCTTTTCTTTCAGCACAGCACCCTGCCCTCTCAAATACAAAGCATCTTAGTTCTGATAATATGTTATGGAGTCCTTTTTGCCATATGCGAACGCTTATACCGTCATTACCAGTCAAAAGATCAGGCACTGAATATTACCAGCAGGGAACTGATTTCCTATGCAATTATCGGATTGGCTGTTTTCTTCATGAGTAATCTTGGTTTTGTTGCTCCGAACCTTTTATTCTCCGGAAGTTATTCGGACGAAATCTACAATGTGAGAACTCTGGTGGATCTGGGTGGCGTTGCTATTATGTATGCCTACCATGTACAGCGTATGGATCTTCGGGTGCGGTATGAACTGGAAAGTGTGCAGAACCTTCTTCACAATCAGTACGCACAGTACAAGCAGGCCCGTGAGGCAGTGGAACTGATCAACTACAAGTATCACGATCTGAAGCACCACATCATTGCCCTGCGTGCAGAGGAAAATACAGACAAACGAAATGCTTATCTGAACCAGATGGAAGAAGAACTGAAGAATTACGAGGCGCAGAATAAAACCGGAAATAATGTGCTGGATGTTATGCTTACTTTGAAAACATTGTATTGCCAAAAGCATGGCGTTACTATGACCAGCGTTATTGACGGTACACTTTTTGATTTTATGAATGCGATGGATATCAGTTCTATTTTCGGAAATGCGCTGGACAATGCCATTGAATGCGAGCTGAAGATTCCGGATAAGGAGAAAAGGCTGATCCATATTAATGCGCATGCCAGAAAAAACTTCCTGATTATTCTGTTCGATAATTATTATGAAGGGGATATGAAACTGGGGAACGGGCTTCCGGAAACTACTAAAAAGGATGCGCAGTTCCATGGGTATGGACTGAAAAGTGTGCAGTATACTGCTCAGAAATATGGCGGCGCGGTAGATGTGAGCGCCAATGATCATTGGTTTCATTTGAAAATTCTGATTCCCATGCCGGCACCGGCAGAGATGGAGGCAGCGAAGCCAGCTAATATGGATAGGGCGGCTGAGACAACGAAATCAGCTGCAGCGAATACAACGCTAGAGCCCCCGAACGCAGCTACAGCAAATACAACTACAAAAACAGATAGCAATACTACAACATGATTGTAAAAATCAAACAGCCGGAAAACGCTTCTATTTTAAAGTGGTTTCCGGCTGTAGTTTTTTGATAAACAAATTTTATTATTTTGGAACCTTCCCTTGTGAGTAATTGATTCTATTATTTCTTACAGTACAAACCCAGCGGCATTCTTGCCCTGTGCGTGAATATCCAGACAACAGTCTGCCACATGCTCCTGGTTTAAATCCAGGGAATAATTTACCTTCATATCAAGGCGGCTGTCGCTCTCTTTCAGTTCCAGATTGGTAGCGGAAATGCCCATTTCCAGGGTTCCAAAGGGAGTCGTGTAGAACGCCATGTTACGCTTGCCCTGCTCAAATACCATGTGGGTATTTACCTGCCCCTTCTTGCGGACTTCCATTCCTTTCGGGGAAATCTTGATATAATTTACTGTGGGATCACCATGATCCTCCAGCATTTCCTCATAACGAAGATAGTGGCTGCCATTACGGAAATAGTATTCTCCAGGAACCACGATCTCGATCGGCTCATCCCCTTCCGGGGCATCCATCATATGTAAACCTTTTACATGAATTAAAACTTCTTTTTCCATGATTTTCTATCCATTTCTTTCTAACTGTGCAATCTGAATTTAATTCGGATTCGTTTTCTTTTGTATAGTAATGCTTTTAGATTTTACACGTGCCCATCAATATTTCTCAATATCAATTTTCTGTGTCTTCTCTACATCAAAGGGCAAAATTGAGTTCGCAAAGCCTTTGAATTTTTCCGCTAAATCGCTTACATAAAAACGATATGGGAAATCGGACTGGCCCTGGCCTGTGCTCTGCATATTCTGCTCCTTCAGAAGCTTTCCAAGCTCAAGAGCTGTCTCATATGCCGGATTCACCAGCTGAACACCCTCCCCCATGATCTGTCCAATAGTGGAACGAAGCAGAGGATAATGGGTACATCCAAGAATCAGCGTATCAATATCCTTTTCCTGAAGCTCTTTCAGATATCTGCTGGCAACTTCCACTGTCACCGGATCGTGTGTCCATCCTTCTTCTACAAGGGGAACAAACAAGGGACAGGGCTTGCCAATTACCGTAATCTCCGGGTCAATCTGCTTCAGAACCTTGGCATGAGTTCCGCTTTCAATGGTGCCCTCTGTGGCAATGACACCTACACGCTTGTTTCTGGTAACCTGGGCAGCCACCTTCGCACCAGCCTCAATCACGCCTAAAATAGGAATATCAAATTCTTCCCTTACTGCATCCAATGCAAACGCACTGGCAGTGTTGCAGGCAACTACAATCGCTTTCACCTGCTGCTCTTCCAGAAAACGGATGATCTGGCGGGAATAGCGAATAACCGTCTCTTTGGATTTGCTTCCATATGGAACACGGGCGGTGTCCCCGAAATATACGATTTTTTCTGACGGAAGATTCCGCATGATCTCGCGGGCAACAGTCAGTCCCCCGATACCGGAATCAAATACGCCTACAGGGGCGTCTCTGTCTATCTTCATTCATCTATCTCCAAATTCTATATTTCTTCCATTCTGTTCTCCCATTTTAACACCAAAGCACCGGGCTTGCAAGCACTTGTAAGCCCGGTTCCAGAAACCTTTGCGACAAGAATCGCAATCACACAGTTCACGAAATTAAAATAAATACTCTTACAGCAAAATTAATGCATGAAATCACATTTTATACACTTCCATTTGACATATGCAGATTGCCAGACAAAATTTAGCAATAGCATTATCACTTTACCAAATTTTGAAAAGTCTCCATAATCCAAAAATGAATTCTCGGCTTTGCCGCCTCTTCCTCATTCTGATCTGGATTCTCCATGAAACAAAATTGGGGGTAAATGGTTCCCCACCAGGCCAGAAGTTCTGGACTTTTCCTTTCATTTCCTATCACTGGGAAAATCAGTGCAGCAGACAGAATGGCAACGAATACATGATATTTTATTTTTCTTAAATACAACATAGAAATACCCCCGCATAATAAAGTCTGCGATTGCGTTGCTTAATGCTGCAATCGCTTATTAGCAAGAGTATTCCCGGGATTCTATGTCGGTATTCAAAACGGCACCTTGTCAATTGAGTAAAATCGAAATATGCTGCAATCCAGAGCATGAAAATTGCAGAAATGGTTTCTTGCGAACATGGTTTCACTTTTTAAAACACTACTTCTAATTCTTCCCCTTGAATTATCAAATCTGGCAAAGCGGGAAGGGCACCGCGGTCGTACATTTCGTGGTAAAGTTCCCGCAGGGTGACGGCCTGACCGGGGCTGCCGTCTGGGTTATTTTCCAGAAGGCCCAGAAGGTATTCTCCCAGGGATGTTTCCTGGGGGCTCACCCAGCCTACTGCTTCCGCCGCATTGCTGCTGCGAAAAACATACACATTTTCGCCTATGGTGGGCTCCTGTTTCAGATATTCCAACACCTGTTCCCAGCGCCCGCCATCCAGAAGAGACTGCCCCAGTACCAGAATTTCAAGATGTCCCATATCCAGATATTTCTCCTGGGTGCGGCTGTAAAGCTGCTCTATCTCCTGGAAGGAATCTCCACTGACTGAAGGCACTGCATTTCCCTGGTCTTCTCCATTTTTCTCCTGCCCGGTTGCCTTGGGCAGATCGGGTACACCATAAGTCAGCTGAAATTTCCCATCTTCTATATCCGCACCAAGAGCCAGCGGATACATCCGCTTCTCCGGCTCCACACCGCCACAGCCCGTGAGCGCAAAAAACGCCATTCCCAATATAATTACAACTGCTCTACGCCTCCATCCATGATTTTTTAACTTCTCAGCTGATATTTTCTGTCGGGCATGATTTTTCCCCCATGTTCCAGTCCCATCTCTTTTTTTCGTATCACTGGATTCTGCTTTTTTCTTCCACCGCTTTTTTCCCATTATAAAAAAGATGATCTGAATAATTAGCATCCCTGGTACAAAAATGTAGCCCAAGTACATTTCAAAATAATCACGGATTCCAATACCGCGAACTTCCGTCACCATGGCAACGAAGACCAGCAAAGCTATCCACACTCGCCCAGTTCCAAGCCTGGTCTTTTCCACAATTAAATGGCCGTAATGCAGAAAACTTCCCACAGAAAACAAAAGACTGTACAACAGAAATCCCATCCAAAGTACATCGAACCGCGCCAGAACATTTCCCGGCAGGTCTGCACCTGCAAGCAACGGCAGAATGGGGTAATTTTCGTATCGCAGCCGTCCCCAGCCAAATACTGCCGGCAAAAGCAGCTCCGCAAGAATCAGCAACACCCCCAGCGTAACCACAGCCAGGGCCACTGTTTTCCCAATGTTCCCTGCATATCGCATCTCGCCTCGGTAACTTATATTTTTTTTCTCTCTTGCAGCCTTCTCATTTTCTGCTCTGTCCGCTTCTCTCGCAGCCTTGCCTTCCTCTATAACATTTAAATTTCTCGTTTCTCTTACAAGCCTTATATTTTCCGTGCTCTTCTTCCTGTCTACATGCTCCAGCAAAAATGGCAAAAGTCCCAGTCCGGAAAATGCACAGATCACGTAATATCCGCTCTGCAAAATTCTTCTCCCTGAAAATTCAGAGTTCCACAGCATTTCCTGGAAATACTCCCATTTTCCCTGTCCGGCTGACAAAAGCAGCATCAGCACAACCGCCACAAGCACCAGTCCGCCTGACGCCTCTCCAATCCGCCCTCTGCGCTGGATTCCCCGGTGAGTGCCAAGACTGCACACGATCAGCGCAATCACACACAGCCACACCTTCTGCACACCAGTTCCCAGGCTTACGGTTACAATCTCTCCCAAAAGATCTAACAGAAATGCCGCTCCCAGAATACAGTAAATAAGATAAAATATCCCCATCAGCCGCCCCAGGATCTTTCCCGCAGTTTTACACGGATTGGCGAAAGCATAGCTCAGCCGAATAAGAAAAATCACATAAAACAAAAGCACCGCAACCGCCAGCAAAGTTCCCGTCAGTCCACTAAGTCCCTGATTCCGTCGTCCCCGGAAAAGACAAAGCAAAAATGGCGCAATGAAGGCGATCACGATCTGCCGATAAAGCTGCCGCTGTGAAATCCGATTATTCTCTGCAAATTTCATTCACCCTCACCTCCGTTCTTATCGCCCTTGCTTTTTTCTTTCGGATCTTTTTGCCTTCCCGAATTATGTGTTTCCTCTACTTCATTCTTTCGTATCTTTTCTTTTTTCCAATTTCCAGAACCTTCTTCTGACTCATTCTGTTCTTCTTCCTTCGCAGATCTCGTCCTCCGCAGCCGCACACTTTCATCCTCTTTGGCATACATCGGTCTTTTCCACCTTTTCCGAAAAGGCACCCGCAAAATTCCTGTTCCCGTCCCATTTTCCCTCTTATATTTCACAAAGGGAACCAGATAGGGCACCCCGAAGCTGAGAAGTCCCGCCAGATGAGACACTGTCAGATACACCCCGATCACAATTCCAAAAATCCCCAGATATCCGCCCAGGAACAAAAAGAAATATTTCAAAAGCCGAAAAGCCGATGCAAATTCCTCATTTGGAATTGCCAGTGACCCAAGAGCTGTGATTGCCACAACCATAACCACAATGGGGCTGACCAGATTTGCCTCTACAGCTGCCGATCCCACGATCAGGCCGCCTACAATTCCCATTGCATTTCCCAGTGCTCCCGGAATCCGCACTCCCGCTTCCCGGATCAGCTCAAAAGACAATTCCAGAAGCACCAGCTCCGCAATGCTGGAAAAAGGCACTCCTTCCCTGGCCTGAGCAAAAGACAAAATCATATTGGTAGGCAAAATCTGTGTGTGAAAACGGATCACCGCCAGATAAAGTCCGGGCAGCAAAGTTGCCGCCGCCAGCGCAACATACCGCAGCGCCCGAAGAAAGGACGCCATCTCAAACCGGTTGTACCAGTCCTCACTGCTTTCCATAAAGCTGTTGAATATTCCAGGCAAAATCAGCGCAGCAGGCGAGTTGTCGCACAGCAGCACCACTTTTCCATTCAGGATTTCCTGGGATGCCCGGTCCGGCCGCTCCGTAGTCTGATACTGGGGAAAAGGGGAAAACCAGGAATCCTCTGTCAGCTGTTCCAGCATTCCGCTATCCAGAATCCCGTCAATCCGAAAGGCTTCCAGCCGTTCCTTCACCTGCTCCAGAAATTCCTCCCGCACCAGATCCTCCATATAAACCATCTGCACCAATGTATGGGAACGCTCTCCTATATAAAATTCCACCACCTTCAGCCGGGTATCCCGAAGACGTTTCCGAATCAGGGCAGAATTGGTTTTCACGGAATCGGAAAAGCCCTCCTTGGAACCGCGGAGAACCTTTTCCATTTCCACTTCCGTGACGCCCATGCTGGGATATCCGGCGCTGGAAATTTTCATTGCCTGGTCAAAACCGTCCATAAAGAACACAGCATCCCCGGAAAGTACCCCGGCGAATACCTGCTCCATATCCGTCAGCTTCTTCACATCCGCAATTCCCAGACTGTTATATTCCACAAATTCCTGAATCTGCGCTGGCGAAATCTCCCAGAAGTGCCCGATCATTTTTCCAAGTGCGGAATCCTCCAGCATCATATTGGACGTAGCCACCTCAATGTAAACCATCAGGCAGTCTACCTTGCGCTCTTCACCGAGGCGCATCCGCCTGATCTGAATATCCCCGCAGTCCTGCAGACGTTCTCTTACATGCTTCTCATTCACACGAATATCCTTTGAAATCATAACAATATTATCATTTTCACTCATTTAAATCACCATTTCAAGAGCAGGATTGAAAATGGCTTTCTGCAAGATACGCATCACAATTTCTAGAGCGTGTTTGAAAAAGGCTTTCTGCAAGATGTGCGTCACAATTTGTGGGAGATTTTGTCCGGATGAGGGCGCCGTAGCGGGCTACGGCAACTGAATTCGGGCAAAATATACCGCAAAGTGGGGCGTGCAGATTGCGGGAATGATTTTTCAAACACGCTCTAAAGCGTGCAGATTGCGGAATTGATTTTTCAAACAGGCTCCCGACACACAAAAAAGAGACACCAGGTATCTCTCCCAGTGTCTCCCAATTCTAAAATTCTATTCATTCTTCCGCTCTGATTGCCTGGATGATTCCCATTCTCTGGTTCTCCAGGTGCTCGAAGGACAGCTCCTGCGCCTTCTTCACATCCCGGTTGCGGATTGCATCGGTAATCTCCTCATGCTCTTTCACCAGACGGTTTCTCGCCTCATCTTCTTTCAGATACTCCACACGGTACCGGTAAATCTGCTCTCTCAGATTATTCAGCACCTGCATCAGACGCTTATTATCTGCAGCCCTGTAAATAGCCTCGTGGAAATTCACATCCGCTTCGGCCATCTTTACCAGATCACCCTCGGCTGTGCTCTTCTGGAAATCCTGTGCTGCCTGTTCCAGTTCCCGCACATCCTCGTCTGTCATATTGGCGCAGGCCTTCTCAATGGCCATATTTTCCAGAGTGATTCTTACCTCCAGAACATCGTTCAGATCCTTCTCCGTAATGTTGGCAACCTGGGCTCCTCTTCTTGGGATCATCACCACCAGGCCCTCAAGCTCCAGCTTACGCATAGCCTCACGGATGGGAGTTCTGCTCACTCCTAACTTCTCCGCAAGGGCAATCTCCATCAGTCTCTCGCCCGGCTTCAGCTCCCCTTTCAGGATTGCCTGGCGAAGTGTGTTAAAAACAACCTCGCGCAATGGAAGATACTCATCCATATGCACTGTGAAATCACTTGTCATTCGTATTTCCTCCTAAAAGACTTCCGTAGCAAAAACAGTCTTGGCCAGCTTGCTTTCCCTAAGTACTGCTGCCGCCTGTTCCATCTTCTCTCTGCTGTCAAAAATTCCAAAAACGGTAGGGCCGCTTCCGCTCATCATTGCCTTGCGGGCACCGTGATTCTCCATCAGATCCTTGATTTCCTGAATAACTGGATACTTCCCGATGATTCCCGGCTCAAATACATTTCCCATTCTGGATATCATTCCATCCAGATCACCTTCCCGGATGGCAGTTACCATCCCGTCAATATCCGAATGCACTACGGCAGGATCATCCAGCTTCAGATTCTCGTAAGCTGTTTTAGTGGAAACATTTACGCCTGGCTTGCCTACCAGGACATAGCACTGAGGAACTCTCGGAAGCCTGGTCAGCTTCTCACCGATTCCCTCTGCAAGAGCAGTTCCCCGCATTACGCAGTATGGCACATCTGCTCCTACCTTCACAGCACGCTTCATCAAATCTTCCTCAGAAAGGCCGAGACCAAAAATCCGGTTCACTCCCACGAAAGCTGCTGCCGCATCAGAGCTTCCCCCAGCCATACCTGCTGCCACCGGAATAAATTTCTCCAGATTCATAGTCAGTCCCTCTTCAATATGAAATTCATCCATCAGCATTTTGGCTGCTTTATAGACAAGATTCCTTTCATCTGTGGGGACATACGGGATATTGGTGGTAAGAGTAATTCCCGGCTCTGCCTTTTTCTCAATTTCAAGCACGTCATACATCTGTATGGTCTGCATGATCATGCGGACTTCATGGTAGCCGTCAGCGCGCTTCCCAACTACATCCAGTCCAAGATTTATTTTCGCAAGTGCACGTAATCGCATAATTCCCCTCCGCTTTTGTACTTTGTATACAATCTCTTACTTTTCTTATTGTAAAATATTTTTGTATTTTTTTCAATACATATGTGGAGGATTTTTGTTGGGGAAATTTATCATTACGAGTCTATCCTTCCACTTTTTTCACCAGCAGAAGCGGCATTCCCGGTGTTACCTGATCGCTTTCCAGCTCGTTCAACGTGCAGATTTCCTCCACCGTTGTATAAAAATGCTTTGCAATATCCCACATAGTATCTCCGCTTTTTACCACATAAACCGTGATTCCCGGCATTGCCTGGATTTTCTGCATGTCAAGAGGCTGCTCCTCCACCTTGCTGATGATCATCCTCTTTTCGCACTGAAGCACCAGCACATTCAGGCTGATCACGGCTTTCACTTCGATTTCATTGCTGTCGATCATGGAGGTGGACAGCTGCTCCAAATCTGCCTGCAGGAAAAAGGTGCTGTCCTCTGTGATTCCGTTTGCTTCTATCACATGGGAAAATGGCAGCATGCCGTCAACGGAATAGAATGGCATCTCATCATTTCCTGTGATGTAAAGTATTTTCAGGAATACCACCCCTTCCGCCTGGATTCCATTTTCCACAACCTTTGTTTTTTCCACTTTAACTCTTCCCTGGCTGTGACAGATCTGCAGGATTTTTCCCTGACTTTCCTTCAGCTCGATCCGGTCAGAAACACGGCACTTGGAATCGTTACGCACCAGAAGGCTTTCCAGGCATTCCTCTTTTCCCTGTAAAATACACTCCTTCAAAGGAGAATATACGTCCAGGATCAGGTCGTGCTCTTCTTCCCGGTAAAGCTTCATATCCAGTTCCAGAACCACATCTACAGAAAGAACCCGCTCTTCCCCATCTGCGTCCGGCTTCACCTCTATGCTCTGGTGCATAACGGAAGCTGCAATGTTGGGAATCATATCCGCCATGCAGCCTGTGCAGTCCAGCTCTGTATTGAAGGGCAGCACATACTCCGCCCACTGAAGGGGATTCTCCTCATCCTCTCCGGAATAAAGGACGAAAACCGCCAGCTCGCCCCTGGCTTTTATCATGTTGTCTTCCAGTCTCAGATCAAGCCCCCGCACCTCAATGGTGTTCCACAAAAGCATATCGATATTGGGCTTGTTGGAAGCCAGGGTCACCTCATCCTTGATACGCAGGGTATCCTTTTTATGTACCATCAGGCTCATCAGCTGTACCTTTTTCTTTTTTACGGAAATGCCTTCCTCACTGATCTCTACCGGAAGCTGGATGCCTGTCATCTCATCGACCACTGCGTAAAAGGTGACAATTGCCTTGATGTTCAGCTTTCTGGAATGGATCATGTGCACGCTGAGATCTTCGATTTCCCACTTCAGGCACATTTTGTCGCCGCCTGCGATTCCTTCCAGGTTCAGGGTCTCATCAAAGGGAAGCTTTGCTGCCAGACTGCAGACTTTCTGGTCCTCTTCCCCCACATAGAGTACATCCACATTCAGGTTTCCGCTGATAAAAGCCTTGCCTTCGCTAAGGCGCACTTCGTCCAGGGCAATATCTCCTTTGCTTTGGATCAGCCTTCCCATATCCGGCTTTGCGTCCGGCACATTGTAATCCGCGTCAAAGGTTACCTGGCTGGTTGCTCTGCTTTTTACATGAAGCATCTGTACACTTTCTTTTCTTAATTCCACTGCTCTCCACTCCTTTTGATTGCTGATCAGGTTACTCAAAGATTACAGGTTCCTTCCTGTAGGCCATCTTTACCACAATATAGGGGTAGGATGGCGGACTTAAGGTAATTTTGGTATCCGATGGTCCGATTAGTTTTGTTTTGAAAAATACGGCCTGGGAGGTCACACCCAATTCTTCCACCTGAATGCTGTAGCCTCCGCTCATCTGCTGTCCATAGCCTTTTATCAGAAACAGCTCCTTTTCGCTTTGATAGGTCATCTGAAATTCTTTTTCCTTTTTTTCCTGAATCAGGGCCGTCAGTTCTGCAGGCAGATCTTCCTGTTTTACAATGGAATATTCCAGAGGCTTTCGCGGCTCTTCCTCGATCTTAATGAAACGGCATCCTCCAAGAAAAAGCAGCGACCATAGAATCAGCCCCAGAACTGCTGCTGTTTTTTTCATCCGGTCACCTC
>CAVJRB010000213.1:23573-29990 GCA_963651655.1 bacterium
GGTCACCTCAGTCTCCCCTGTTACTGCTTTGTTGCTCACAGCAACCTCCATTTATTTTATTCTATGTGGAATAAAAAAGATTTATTGCAAGAATTTTTCAAATTACATATAATGATGTTAGGGTCAAAAGGTCTTGCCCCTAACTTGATATTGTGCATAGCACAGAATACAGAAAGGGAAATCATATGATTCGTTTTATTTTATGCGTGATCGTCGTGGTTGGATTTTTGATTTTGTCCATTCCTATTCTTCTGGTGGAATGGATCATCGGCAAGTTCAATCCTATGGCGAAGGAGATCAGTTCTCTTCGGATCGTTCAGGCAGTCTTCCGGTTCATCCTGTGGGTGGCCGGGGTGAAGCTTACGGTCATCGGGGAAGAGAATGTGCCAACGGACACTCCGGTCCTTTATATCGGAAATCACCGAAGCTTTTTTGATGTGCCGATCACTTATCCCCGCTGTCCCATCCGCACAGGCTACATAGCCAAGAAAGAGATGGAAAAAGTGCCGCTGCTTTCCACATGGATGAAGCGTCTCCACTGCCTGTTCCTTGACCGCAAGGATATTAAGCAGGGACTGAAGACGATTCTCGCGGCTATTGAGAAGGTGAAATCCGGCATTTCCATCTGCATTTTCCCGGAAGGTACCCGCAACAAGAATGAGGACGAGCTGGACATGCTTCCGTTCCATGAGGGCAGCTTCAAGATTGCCACCAAGGCAAACTGTCCGATCATCCCAATGGCCATCAGCGGTTCCGCTGACATCTGGGAAAGCCATTTTCCAAAGATCAAGAAGACCCATGTCATTCTTGAATACGGCAAACCGATCTACGTAGACCAGCTGGAAAAAGAGGACAAAAAGCACCTGGGCGCTTACACCCAGAATATTATTCACGAAATGCTGGTAAAAAACAGGGCGCAGTTATAACGCCCTGTTTTTGCGTCTTACCGCCTTCGGCGGCTGACCATAGCGGTCTTTGAATTTCAGCAGGAAACCTTTGTAGTTGGTGATTCCGTTTTTGTCCAGGAGAAATGTGATGTTTTCGTTAGTCTCCAGGAGGTCGTTATAGAAATGTTCCATACGGATTTGGTTTACATAAGCAAGGAAAGTTTGTCCAGTGTATTTGTGAAAAAGGCGGCAGAAATGTTCGGGAGTGATGGATAAAAGGCCTGCTGCATCTGCCAGGGAAATATTTTCACCGTAATGTACTTGCACATACTCCATGCACAGCTTCATGCGCTCCAGATCCCGTAAAGTCCCGTGACTGCCGGAGGTCTCTTCCTCTGTTCGGATTCCTTCTGTGTAAAGAAGAAACAGCAGACGATAAACCGCAGCCAGAACCAGCAGATGATATCCCTCTCTTTTTTCCTGGTAAAGGCCGTCTATCTGGTGGAAGATTTCTGCCATCTGGGAATTCAAACTCGCCCTGGCCATGTTTCTATTTTCCTCACCATCCTCAAACTCTTCCGGTATTAGCTTCTGACACTCTTCCGGCTTCGGCTCCTGAAAAAATCCCCCCGCCTTCTCCGGGCTATGCTCATTTATACTTCTATCTCCAGGTATAAACTCCTGGAATTTCAACGTTTTCCACCTGGCAGAAACTCTTTCCAGATGAATCGGCGGAATCTGAAGAAGAAAATATCTGGTGTTCTCATGGGTGTAAGTATAATGAATATCGTTGGAATTCACCAGAAAGATATCCCCTTTTTTCAGTTCATAACTTACATCATTAATAGCAGCCGTAATTTCCCCGCCTGTCACATAAACAATCTCAAGATGCTCATGCCAGTGGGCCGGAAGAAGTTGATTCCATGTATTCGCAAACATAAAATGTAGTTTTCCAGGATGATCGTCCAGCACGTTTTCATATTCCGCATTCATCATTTCACCGCCTTTCCCACAGCGTGTTTAAAAATTTTCTGTTCACTTTTCTAAAGTCAAAATACACCCTCTATTTTTAAATAAACTATACAATATTTCCTGTTAAATATCAAGAAAGCCCTATAAAAGAAGCAATAAACCATCTAGCACATACAACTATTTTCCAGTACAATAATCCTACAAAATACAAAACTGCCAGACAAACGTTTAAAAATCGCATAAAAAATATTTTATCCCAAGGAGGACACCTCAAAATGAACAAATGGACCCGAGTGAAATTCCAGCCAAACCTTCCATTAAAAGAAAGCGGCCGCGTAACAGCAAGCAAAGAACACATCCAGCTTTCCAAAGAAGCAGCCAAAGAAGGTATGGTTCTTTTGAAAAATGAAAATCACCTTCTCCCATTAGCCGAGGGCACCCGCGTTGCACTTTTCGGCAAGGGAAGCTTCGACTATGTAAAAGGCGGCGGCGGAAGCGGCGATGTTATGGTTTCCTATGTACACAACCTGTATGACGGACTGAAAATGCAGGAAAACGCCGTTCAGATTTACGAGCCCCTTTCCGCATTTTACAAAGCAGACATCCAGCATCAGTACGAAAAAGGTGCAGCTCCTGGAATGACTGTAGAACCGGAGCTCACCCCGGAGCTTGCTGACAGCGCTAAGGCATTTGCAGATGTTGCCGTAGTTGTGATCAGCCGTTTTTCCGGCGAGGGCTGGGACCGTTCCAGCGTGGAATGCAACAATGAGTTCAACCCATGGGACAACGAAACCACCATGCCGAAGATCTCCGCAGAAGTTTTCCCAGATGGAGATTTCTACCTTACCGCCCGCGAAAAAGCAATGCTTGCTATGGTAAAGGAGCGCTTCGAAAACATCGCTGTAGTTCTCAATATCGGCGGCATCATCGACCTTTCCTGGGTAAAAAATGACGACCAGATTGGTGCTGCTCTTCTTGGATGGCAGGGCGGCATGGAAGGCGGACTTGCAATGGCAGAGCTTCTCACCGGAAAAGGCAACCCGTCCGGAAAGCTGGTTGATACTTTTGCAGCAGTTGTTGACGATTATCCGTCCACAGCAAACTTCCATGAATCATTTGATTATGTAAACTACACAGAGGACATCTATGTGGGCTACCGCTATTTCGAGACCATTCCAGGCGCACAGGAAAAAGTGGTTTATCCATTTGGATACGGCCTTTCCTACACCACCTTCACACTTGATACAACCGCAATGTGGGAAACCGAAGACCAGATTTTCGCAGAAGTTCAGGTAACCAACACTGGCGATATGGCTGGTAAAGAGGTTGTACAGCTTTATTTTGAGGCACCTCAGGGAATTCTGAAAAAACCATCTCGCCAGCTGGCAGCCTTTGCTAAAACTCGTCTTCTTCAGCCAGGTGAAACTCAGCTGATCCGCCTTGCATTTGCAAAAGCAGACATGGCTTCCTATGACGACCTTGGAAAAATCCAGAAATCCGCATATATCCTGGAAAAAGGTACTTATAAATTCTTCATCGGAACCTCAGTAAGAGATACCGAAGAAGGCATCCAGACTATGGAACTTGCCGAAAACGTGATCACCAGACAGCTTGCTGCACACATGGTTCCAAGCAGTCTGAAGGAGCGTATGCTTTCCGACGGAACCTTCGAGGAGCTTCCGCAGACGGAATGCAATGATATGAACGCATGCGTATTTGAGAAAATGGAGCCAGGAACCGAGGAGGGTCTTAAACCTGGAGTTCGCGGCTGCGCGCGCGGCGCTCTTTTTGATAACTATGGAAAAAAACAGTTTATTGATGTGGCAGAAGGAAAGCTTTCCCTGGATGAGTTCATTGCCCAGTTAAGTGACGATGATCTGATCCACCTCCTTGGCGGACAGCCAAATACCGGCGTTGCAAACACCTTCGGCTTTGGCAACCTTTCGGACTACGGCGTTCCATCTATTATGACCGCTGACGGACCTGCCGGACTTCGCATCAGCGGTGACTGCGTCATCAACACAACCGCATGGCCATGCGCCACTCTTCTTGCATGCACTTGGAATCCTGCACTTGTACAGCAGGTTGGACAGGCTGGCGCTGAAGAAGTGAAGGAAAACAACATTGCCGTATGGCTGACTCCTGCAGTAAACATTCACAGAAATCCTCTGTGCGGAAGAAACTTTGAGTATTATTCCGAGGATCCGCTGATCGCCGGAAAAATGGGTGCTGCCATGGTAAAAGGTATCCAGTCCCAGCATATTGGCGCTTCTGTAAAGCATTTTGCAGCCAACAATAAAGAGACTAACAGAAAGCACAGCGACTCCCGTGTTTCTGAGAGAGCACTTCGTGAGATCTACCTGAGAGGCTTCGAGATCATTGTAAAAGAGGCACAGCCATGGACCATCATGTCCTCCTACAATGCCATCAACGGCCACCGCGCTTCCGAGAACCATGAGCTTCTGGAAGATATCCTCCGCGGCGAATGGGGCTTCAAAGGCATGGTTACCACAGACTGGTGGACCAGAGGCGAGCACTACAAAGAAATCCAGGCCGGAAACGACGTCAAAATGGGCACCGGCTTCCCAGAGCGTGTGAAGAAAGCCATGGAAATGGGCCAGCTCGGCCGCCCAGAACTGGAGCACTGCGCAAGACGGGTGTTGGAGCTGATTTTGAAGATTGACTAATGGGAATGCCACTGGCATTTCCGGTGAATAAAACTCTTCCCAGACATATAAAACCGAATCCTAATCATTTGGATTCGGTTTTATTGCTCAGTCCTTGGGTTAAAACAAAATCCTAATGATTAGGATTTTGTTTTAGCATTTTGGGGGAAGTCTATAAGAGAATTTTATTCTATATATGTATTCAGTTCTGGAAATAACTCTTTATGATCCCGAATCAGCCATCGCTTAAAAGCAGTAAATTCGGATGCCGCAGATAACTCTCTTTTCATAAGACATTTCAGATCATCTTTTTCCCATTCTTCTGCTTCCTTATACTCTCTGACTTGATTCTTGAATTTTGACAATTCTTTACGCAGAGCTTTCCTTAATATTTTCGATTCCATTTCCTTTTGTGGTGTTAATCCATAAAAAGCATCTTCCAGAAGTCTTTTCGTATTTACAGTTTCCTTTGTTTCATCCAAAATATCAAATACATATTTTTCATCTGTACCAAAATATCCAGTTTTTCGAAAAGCAATCTTTTTATCTACAGCTTCCTTGGTGCAATCTAAAATGGGATCATACTTTGCACCTTTTGTGTTATTACAATGTCGGCATGCAAGAAAAAGATTATTCCAATCATATTTCAAGTCCAAATCCTCTTTATGAGGGACTAAATGTTCAATCTCTATCGACTCTAATCCCTTTCGCTCACAGATATAACATTTTCCATAAAACATTTCCTGCAATGCAGAGTTCACTTCCGGAGTATTGCATGTCCCACTTTTTCCTTTCGCTTTTTGTTCTTCCAAAGATTCAATCGCCTTCTGAGATTTTTCTGTTTGGTTTCTCTCAAATTTTACCATAAAGTTCCACCTTCAATCTCTTCAAATCGTTCCCATGCTTCGGGAGACAATGTTTTTGGAATATTTTTCAGTTCAATCCTCAGTTCTGCACATTCAGCTCGCTCGTCATCTGTCGGTTTCGCTTTTTGTTTTAATATTTGATATCTCTCCAGCTTTTTCTTCAATTCCTCAGAATATTCATCCGCCCCGAAGTAACCCTCTGCCAAACTGTCTGAGGAATATGCTGAAAGATTTTCCATTTCTATACAGCGTTCCAGGTCATAGATTTTGGCATTGGAAATAGAATTTAAAATGTAAGGAGAATGGGTTGTAACAATGAATTGAATTCGTGGGAAAAATTCTGTTAAAAATGGCATAATTTTCTTCTGTAATTCAATGTGTAGATGCGTTTCTAATTCATCAATCATTACAATCCCCTGTTCGTTATATTCTCCAACCTCCCCCTTTAGCAGCCAGTTATGATTCATTCGCAAAATAAGATCAGAAACAATACAAAGTACAGAAGAATATCCATCTGCCAATGCATTAAAACCAAATGGTTTTCTTCCTTTTTCATGAATTTCAAAATTGTATTCTTTATAATTGTACTTCAAAGTAATTGAGTCATCATCCAACAAAATCTTAAGCGCACTGGTAAAGCGGTCAAACCATTTTTGAATTTTTTCTACTATAACCAGATCACCTTCATTCCTTGCATAAGCCTGTTGTGGCTTTAAATGAACCATGTATTTCTGAAGTAAGTTTCCCGGACCATTGTCAGAAGCATAATACTTTTCAAATTTTACATCTTCAGCACCTGTCGAGGTAAGAACATCCAGTTTTCGATCTGCAGGAAAAAAAGCCAGAATAAACTCACCATTTTCGTAGAGCTTATTTAATTCTTCCCAGTCTTTAACCTGAATTTCTATAGGATTTTTTTGATTATACTTTTCTAGTATTTTCTTCATTTCTGTAGCTTCAGACAGCTGACCATCATTTTTTTCAACAAATTCCCTAACCCAAGGATAGTTTTTTGTATCTAAGCAA
>CAVJRB010000214.1:0-2028 GCA_963651655.1 bacterium
GGTCAAATCCGGCAATATCTGTTTTTTGCAATTTTGGTATGCACCGTGGCGGGTGCCAATCTGTAGTTTGCTAGCCACATGTTAAAAACCAAGTGAATGAAACCAACGCTTAAGCAACTGCAAACTTCTGTAATGTACGGTTAAATTCCTTGCTCTCCCCATGGCACTGCACAGTAAGCACCTGTGTAAGATCCATGCTCAGGACTCCCAGAATGGATTTTGCATCAATGATGATCCTGTTGTAGAATACATCTATGTCAAAATCGCATTTCCCTGCTGCCTTCACAAATTCCTGGACTTCTTCCTCGGCATTCAGCTTGATCTGCTTCTGACACATCGTTAATCACCCTTTCTGTTTTGCAGGAATAACATGTTCCTTTTCTAACCGAGAACTTTTGGAAATCATCTCCCCGATTGCGCACATTATGCGCCTGCCCTCGATTTTTGTCAAGTTTTTTCTTGTACATTTTTTTGTCACATTTCCGAAACAAATATACCGATTGCACAATTTTGTAATCGGTATTTTGGTAATTATATACTATTTTCTTGTTAGGTTTTTCCATTTGTGGAAATGCTAAAAGAATTTTTCATTCTAAATCTTGTGAATTTCAAAGTCATTTTGTAAATTATTCTCATCCGGAATCTCCATAGGGTAATTTCCGTCAAAGCATGCCTTACAAATAGGAAGTCCTCCTGCCATGCCCTCCAGATAATCAATCTGCATATAGCCAAGAGAATCCGCGCCGATCATCTTACAGATCTCCTCCGTGGAGTGCTGCGCTGCGATAAGCTGGTCGTTGCTTGGCACATCTGTTCCGAAATAACATGGGTGCAAAAACGGCGGGGAACTGATCCTTACATGAACCTCAAGGGCACCAGCCTCCTTCAGCATGCGGATCAGGTTGGCGATGGTGGTTCCACGGACAATGGAGTCATCTACAAGGACAATCCGCTTGCCCTTTACCACTGCATCCAGAACGCTCAGCTTCAGGTGAACGCTGGACTCTCTTTCCTTCTGGGTCGGCTTAATAAAGGTTCTTCCAATGTAGGAATTCTTATAGAATGCAAATCCAAAAGGAATGCCGGACTCTTCAGAAAATCCCTTTGCTGCCGGAAGTCCGGATTCCGGGACACCGGTTACAAGGTCTGCTTCTACCGGATAGGATTTGGCAAGGGACTTGCCGCCGCGGATACGGGCGTCATAAACCTTCACCCCATCCAGAGTGCTGTCCAGCCTTGCAAAATAAATATATTCGAATACACAGTGGGCATGTTTTTTCACCGTGTCTGCCAGTGTCAAATCGGATTTGATTCCGTCACGGCTGATGGTGATCATCTCCCCCGGCTTTATATCACGGATAAACTCAGCACCAACAGAGGTCAGCGCACAGCTCTCAGATGCCAGGACATAAGCATTGTCTCTCTTTCCAAGACAGAGTGGCTTCAGGCCATATGGGTCACGGACGCCGATCAGTTTGCGGGGGCTCATGATCACAAGTCCGTAAGCGCCCTGAAGCTTCTTCGCTGTATTTAATACGGCTTCCTCTACACATCTGGTATGTACACGCTCCCTTGCAACATGGAACGCAATGACCTCAGAATCTGTGGTGGTGTGGAAAACCGCTCCGCTCTGGATCAGCTCCCATTTCAGAGCCCTGGTATTCACAAGGTTGCCGTTGTGTGCAAGTGCCAGACTGCCTTTTACATAAGATAATACAAGAGGCTGCGCATTCTCGGCAACAGAAGCTCCTGTTGTGGAATAACGAACGTGTCCGATTCCAATATCTCCACTCATCTTATGAAGGGTTTCCTCGCGGAGTACTTCGCTTACCAAACCCAGGTCCTTGTGGAATTTCACATTTCCGATGGGACCCTTGGTATCGGATACTGCAAGTCCGCAGGCCTCCTGCCCGCGATGCTGCAGGGATGTCAGACCATAATAAATAGATGCTGTCACATCATTTCCGTCCAGGTCATAGATCCCGAAGACACCGCATTCTTCTTTAATTTCTGCCATTTGTCATCCTC
>CAVJRB010000215.1:0-2136 GCA_963651655.1 bacterium
GTCTATTGCCCGCTGGCACCACACGGAAATAACCGTTCTAAGCGAAAACGGCTGGAATTGTTTTCAGGTCTTATTTGTACGGATGACAGACGAATAGAGGAAATGTGAAAACCTTGTGATATCTTTGGAATTATTAAAATTTTCAAGGAAATTTCAAGGTTCTTTTTCTATAATCAGGCTCGTAATCAAAACAACCCAGCACTTTAAGAAAGGGGCAGAACCTATGAAGCGAAAACAGATCACCGCGATCATAACCGCGATGTCAATGGTTATGGGAATGACCGTATATGGAACCGTAAATGCATCCGCACAGGAAAATACCCAGGAGCGTATCGCAATTGAGGATACCTTAAACATTGCAAACAATGAGGAAATCACATGGAGCTATGACAGCCAGTCGGATTCCTGGACAATGTCTGTGACAAATGCAGTTGCCAACCCGGAGCTGCCGGACTATCAGGGCGTTTCCGTCAATGTTCCAGGAGCCTATGTAAAAGGGATTGATACAGATGCAGACGGCACAGAAGATGTAACCGCTCAAACTTATTCCGAAGAAGTAAATGGACAGCTGGTAATTGACGAAACGACCCAGATCACAAATGAAAACGGCCAGACTTATACAGCCGCAACCGCACCGGTTATCATCAATACCGGAGCTGCCGGCTACAGTGCACAGCAAAACCAGAAGGCGTCCTCCTCAAATGCCGCATACGGATATATTAATGTAGCATGCGGAAACCGCGGCAAGCAAAGTACCGCAACTGATGAAAATGGAGAGGAATATTATACCGGTGACGCGCCCCTCTGCCTGGTGGATCAGAAAAATGCGATCCGTTTTGTAAAATATAATATTATCCTGGGAAATCTTCCCGGAAATACAGAGTATTTTGTTTCTACAGGCGGCTCTGGCGGCGGTGCACATGCGGCAATGGCAGCGGCCACTTCTGACAATTCCGATTATTTCCCCTACGAAGCAGAAGCAGGAGCCGTTGGCATATACCAGAATGAAGATGGAACCTATTCCGAGACCCTTGAATCTGACGGAACTGAAATTTCAGATGGTGTGTGGGGATGCGTCGCGTACAGTGCCATCACTTCTTTACAGGAAGCGGATATGGCTATGGCATTTGAATACTACCTTGATACAGATTATGAATTTAACACCAATTTCCAGGAACAGATGGCAAAGTATCTTTCCGCAGAATATATGGAATATATCAACGGTCAGAACTTAACCGTCAGTGAATCCGCAGTAGATCTTGATCTCAATGAAGATGGAGACAAGGATGATGTGATCGATCTGACCATAGAATATGATGAGGAAAAATATGCAGACACCAACGGATATGGGGGAACTTATCTTACCCTCTATCTGAAAGAATTTGAAAAAAATCTGGAATGGTATCTGGAAAATCTGGATTATGCAGATGACTGGACCTGGTTTGACAGCGATGGAAATGCCCTCAGCGATGAAAGCGTTGCACAGATGACAACAGAAGAAAAAGCCCAGGCATTTCTGGAAGGGCGCTATGCCAAAGGACAGTCCGGAGAAAATGCAGGTCCCGGAGGCGGCATGCCGGGAGGTGGAAATGGCCCGAAAGGCGGCATGCCAGATGGGGAGTTGCCAAACGGAAACGGTCCTGACGGAAATCTCCCAGAGGGTGGTGCCCCGGACGGAGAATTACCAGATGGAAATGTACCAGACGGAAACTTCCAGGAGAACAGTTCGCAGGATGAGGACCTGGTCACAAGCGGAATGGGTGCAGAAGTAGGAACCCCGGATGCAGGCACCACCCAGTCTGCCGGCACGAAAACAGACTCCTCCAACTACAGCAGTTATGAGGAAATGCTTCAGTCCTATGAAAGTGACATTGTTTCCATTGAAGAAGGGGACAAATATGGAAACAATATTGTAGATTTATACAATCCAATTAACTATATTGGAGATGACGATACCCAAGATCCAACCTGGACCAGAATTGTAATGGGAGCTTCCGAAGGAGATATGTCTTTGTTTGCATCTATGAACATGCAGATTGCATGGTTAAACTGCGGCACAGATGCAAAGCTGGAATGGCAGTGGGATGGAGGTCATGTCCCCTCAGAAATTTTCGGAGAATCCCTGGCGCTCTATAT
>CAVJRB010000216.1:0-4183 GCA_963651655.1 bacterium
TATTATAACATAAATTAACAGAAAATTAATGAAAAAGAGTCTAAAAAAGCACCTAAAATATGCAGCTTTTGATTACGGAACATTGAAAATGAAGCCCATAAAATCAAGGCTTCACAAATTCTTCATAAAAAATTAGCACTCACCTCTTGACAGTGCTAACAACAAGTGCTATATTAATAACCGTAATAAGAAAACCCTTACAAGCGCAGCCCACCGCGAGTTACTTTTTTAAAGAGCCGCGTAGGCTGCGCAGTTGTATTTCAGGAATGCTGCTATTGGCGACATTCCCATATAGAAAGCTGAAGGAGGAGAGCCTATGAACATCAGCAAATTTACGCAGAAATCTGTACAGGCCGTTCAGGATCTGGAGAAGGTTGCTTACGAATACGGCAACCAGGAGATTGAACAGGAACATCTGTTATACACCCTCCTGACCCAGGAAGACAGCCTGATTCTCAAGCTCATTGAGAAAATGGAAATCAATAAGGAATACTTCCTGAACACAGTAAAGAACGCTCTGGATGCCAAGGTCAAGGTATCCGGCGGCGAGCTTCAGTTCGGACAGTATTTAAATAAAGCACTTGTAAACGCAGAAGACGAAGCCAAGGCAATGGGAGATGAATACGTATCTGTAGAACATCTTTTCCTTTCCCTTCTGAAATACCCAAGTCCCAGCATGAAGAAAATCTGGAACGAATTCGGCATTACCAAGGAGCGCTTCTTGCAGGCACTTTCCACAGTTCGCGGAAACCAGCGTGTGGTAAGTGACAACCCGGAAGCCACCTATGATACCCTGAATAAATACGGTGAAGATTTGGTAGAGAAAGCCAGAAGCCAGAAGCTTGATCCGGTAATCGGAAGAGACAGCGAGATCCGTAACGTGATCCGAATCCTTTCCCGTAAGACCAAGAACAACCCGGTTCTCATTGGTGAGCCTGGCGTTGGTAAAACTGCAGCAGTAGAAGGCCTTGCCCAGCGAATCGTAGCCGGAGATGTGCCGGAAGCTCTGAAAGACAAGAAGATTTTTGCCCTGGATATGGGCGCCCTGGTAGCAGGAGCCAAATATCGAGGCGAGTTCGAGGAACGTCTGAAAGCCGTCCTGGAAGAAGTAAAGAAAAGCGAAGGCCAGATCATCCTGTTCATCGATGAACTTCACCTGATCGTAGGTGCAGGCAAAACCGACGGAGCCATGGATGCCAGCAACATGTTAAAGCCAATGCTTGCAAGAGGCGAGCTTCACTGCATCGGTGCCACCACACTGGATGAGTACCGTCAGTATATTGAGAAAGATGCCGCCCTGGAACGTCGTTTCCAGCCGGTTATGGTAGATGAGCCGTCTGTAGAAGACACCATCTCCATTCTTCGTGGCTTAAGAGAGCGCTACGAAGTATTCCACGGCGTCAAGATCACGGACAGCGCCCTTGTGGCAGCAGCAACCCTTTCCCACCGTTACATTACAGACCGTTTCCTTCCGGACAAAGCCATCGACCTGGTAGATGAAGCATGTGCCCTTATTAAGACCGAGCTGGATTCCATGCCAACCGAGCTTGACGAGCAGCGCCGCAAGATTGACCAGATGAAAATGGAAGAGCTTTCCCTGAAAAAAGAAACAGACAACTTAAGTAAGGAGCGTCTGGCAGAGCTTCAGAAAGAGCTTGCAGAAATGCAGGATTCCTTCAATACACAGAAAGCACAGTGGGAGAACGAGAAGCACTCTGTAGAGAAGCTGCAGAAGCTTCGTGAGCAGATTGAGGACATGAACAAGCAGATCCAGATCGCAAGACAAAATTACGACCTGGAGAAAGCATCCGAGCTGCAGTACGGCGAGCTGCCGAAATTACAGCAGCAGCTGGAAATCGAGGAACGGAACACCAAGGAAAGCGACAGAAGCCTTGTCCATGAAGTGGTAACAGAGGATGAGATCGCCCGCATTATTTCCCGCTGGACCGGAATCCCGGTTGCCAGACTGACAGAAGGAGAGCGTGCGAAACTTCTCCATCTGGAAGACGAGCTTCACAAACGTGTGATCGGTCAGGATGAAGGCGTCCGCCGTGTAACCGATGCCATTCTCCGTTCCAAAGCCGGAATCAAGGATCCGACCAAGCCAATCGGCTCCTTCCTGTTCCTTGGACCAACCGGTGTTGGTAAAACAGAGCTTGCCAAAACCCTGGCACAAACCCTGTTCGATGATGAGCAGAATATGGTCCGTATTGACATGAGTGAGTACATGGAGAAATACTCCGTATCCAGACTGATCGGAGCGCCTCCGGGATATGTCGGATATGAGGAAGGCGGACAGCTTACAGAAGCCGTTCGTCGTAAACCATACAGCGTTGTCCTGTTCGATGAGATCGAGAAAGCCCACCCGGATGTCTTTAACGTACTTCTTCAGGTACTGGATGACGGACGTATCACCGATTCCCAGGGACGTACTGTAGACTTCAAGAACACCATCCTGATCATGACCTCCAACATCGGATCCCCGTATCTGCTGGATGGCATTGATGAGAATGGCGAGATCAAAGAGGAAGCTCAGAAAGAGGTTATGGATGACCTGCGCGGACACTTCCGTCCGGAATTCCTCAACCGTCTGGATGAGATCATTATGTTCAAGCCATTGACAAAAGACAATATCGGTAGTATCGTTGACCTGATGGTAAAAGAACTCAATGACCGTCTTGCTGATCAGGAACTTTCCCTGGAGCTTACAGATGCAGCCAAGAAGGACGTAATCGACAATGGTTATGACCCTGTTTACGGTGCAAGACCGCTGAAGCGTTACCTGCAGAAATATGTGGAGACTCTGACTGCACGTAAAATCCTTTCCGGTGAGGTCCACACAGGAGACACCCTGGTGCTGGATGTAGAGAATGGAGAATATGTGGTGAAGGTAAAATAAGATCAGCAACAATAAACCTGTAAAGGAGAATCTTATGATACCTAAGGACCCTATGATCCTACTGAGCTACGTAAATACCCAGCTTCGGGATTATTACGATTCCCTGGAGGCACTGTGTACCTGCCGGGGACTTCGTAAAAAAGAACTGCTGGAGAAAATGGACTCCATCGATTACCATTACGATGAACAGACCAACCAGTTTATTTAATAATGCAATATTAATACCGCCTGCAGACCAGTTTTTACCTGGCCTGCAGGCGGTATTTTCATGCAGGAAAAAAGATGGCTTATTTTCTTTCCTGCTTCAGTTCATGTTTGTTTTCATACATGGCAGTATCTGCCTGCTGCAAAAGCAATTCCAGGTTCTTAACCTTTTCCTTTGACCAGGCATAGCCGATTGCTGCGGAAATATCAATATCACTGGCCTGATCTTCCTGCGCTATCTTATCCTGAAGCCTGGTGATATAGTCAAGTGTCTGCTGTCTGGAAACCCCTCTTAGGCGAATTACAAATTCATCACCGCCGATACGGTATTTCCCCTCTTTTATCCCATCCACGTTCAGAATGCACCCGGCCAGTCTGGTAAGCAGCTCATTTCCCTTGTGATGGCCCAGTGAATCATTGATCTTCTTCAGGTTATTGGCATCCACCATGATATAAGCAAATGTACCCCAGTAATTCTGATCCTGAATCTGATCCTGCAGAAAAGCAGTACGGTTTCCAAGACCGGTCATCATATCGGTGCAGGCCATTCTGGCCCGGGCCGCAATATCCGCATTTTCCTCCAGCTGTTCGTAGATGGCAGTGCAGGCTGCCACTGCCAGGAAAAAGATAAATCCCAGAATTCCAAGTATGTAGGTAACAGAATATCCGAAAGAGTTCCCCTTATAATAGAGGATAAATGCCAAAATACTGAAAACAGCAAAGGTAATGTATCCAAGTATTACACGGAAAACCTTCTTACTTTTGTGACGTCTGATTTCTGCAAAACCAGAGCGAAGCATGGTGAGAATGGTGATCATCATCAGGGAATGCTCTGTAACCAGGATTGCGGTAATGGACAAAACTCCCAGCACATAGTGTGCCAGACATAAAACCAGCATAAACCAAAACAGGTTTTTTAAAATCTGAAATGCCTTTTCTTCTACGGTAATAAGGTGTCTGGTAAAGCTAAGAAGAGGCAGTGGGAGAAGAAAAAATACTACAAAGGAAATCAGCTCCACAAGTCCGGTTCTCTGAGTGACAAGCACAAGAAGGTTGGAATCCGTAAAAATCCAAAGTCCG
>CAVJRB010000217.1:0-4623 GCA_963651655.1 bacterium
CTTCGACCTATCATATACTACTTGGGATGATTTTTCAAGAAGATTTTGTAAGTATTTTTTCAAAAAATAATCCGGTGAGAAACCACACGGGAAGATAGTCCAGGCGGATGATCCCCCGGTACTGGTGCGGGGCGCTGGAATAATCCCAGGGACACATGTGAAAAGCCTGTAAAATGGAGCCGCTGGTAAATTCTCCAAAGTAAAATCCGGCAGTATATAAACATCCGCGAAGAAGGGTGGGGAGATTTTTGATCCTGCGGTAGGCAGGGATGATCAGTGCTGCGCAGCCGTAAATAGGGAACATGAGAAGGGAAGTAGTGCCTTTCATGGCAGCATCTCCCCGGAGCAGGGAATGCAGCCCTGTCCACAGAATTTCCAGGCACCATCCGGTAAAACCGCAAAAAAGAAAAGGATGTTTGTTCATTTGTAAGCCTCCCTGATCTAAAGTTAAAATTAACATTCCCATTCTTGCTAATTTTATGCGCGGAGGGTATAATGAAGGAAATATGCATCGCTGCGCTGGCATATTTCGCACCAGAAATTGCCAAATGCGAAGCTTAAGTTTTCTGAAAGAAGAATCAGGCGTGCATATTTCCGATACACAGACGGAGGACTTTTTTTATGAATTATCAGGAGTGCCGGGCATATATTGACGATTCGGCGAAGTATGGTTCTGTACTGGGACTTGACAACATGCGGGGGATGCTGGACAGACTGGGAAATCCCCAGGATGAGCTTCCCTTTGTGCATGTAGCCGGAACCAATGGAAAGGGCTCGGTAATCGCATATTTATATACCACCCTTACAAGGGCAGGCTACCGCGTGGGCCGATACATATCCCCCACCTTATATTCTTACAGGGAGCGCCTGGAGGTGGCAGGAGAGCGGATTTCCAGGGAGAAATTTGCCGGGCATGTTACCAGGATCGCCCAGGTTATCACGCAGATGACAGACGCCGGCCTGAATCATCCAACCCCATTTGAAATTGAGACAGCGGCGGCATTTTTATACTTTAAGGAAGAAAACTGCGACCTTGTTCTTCTGGAAACCGGCATGGGCGGCAATCTGGATGCCACCAACATTATAAAAAATACAAAGCTTGCCGTACTGGTTTCCATCAGTATGGATCACATGTCATTTCTTGGCAGTACCCTGGAAGAAATCGCACAGAAGAAAGCCGGCATTATCAAGCCGGGCTGCAGGGCTGTGACCACCAGACAGAAACCGGAAGCCATGGAAGTCATTACGAAAACCTGTGAGCAGCTGGGTGTTTCCTGCACAGTGGCAGACCCGGATGAGGCGGTTCTGGAGCAGGAGAGCGTGTTTGGGCAGAGCTTCACCTATGAGGGGCAGAAATTTGACATTTCCCTTGCCGGAGTTTACCAGAAAGAGAATGCAGTGCTGGCCCTTAAAGCCCTTGAAATCCTGGATGAACTGGGATGGCATACCACCATGGAACAGCGAAAGGACGGACTTTCCCATACAAGCTGGAAGGGAAGGTTCACAGTAATCTGCAAGAAGCCCCTGTTTATTGTGGACGGTGCACACAATGCCGGGGCAGCAGATAAGATGGAGGAATCCATCCGCCATTACTTTAATGGGAAAAAGCTGATTTATATTATGGGTGTTTTCGCAGATAAGGAGTACCGCACCGTCCTTGAGAAAACCGCTCATTTTGCAGAAAAAATCTACACCATAGAGACACCGGACAATCCCCGTGCACTGTCGGCCGAGGCTCTGGCAGAGGCTGCAGGAGAGTTTAATCCAAGCGCAGAGAGCACGAAGAGCATCCCGGATGCAGTAAAGAAAGCATTTGCATATGCAGGGGATGATGAGAACAGTGTGATCCTGGCATTTGGCTCCCTGTCTTTTATTGGTGATCTGACAAGAGCAGTAGAAGAGAGGATTTCATAAGAACCTGCCGTGTGCGTGCGGCGTATTACAACAGAAATTGAGAGGATACAACATGACAGATTTGCAGGAATGCAGACAGAAAATAGATGAAATTGACAACCAGATGGTAGAACTTTTTGAGAAGAGAATGAAGGTCTGCGAGGAGGTTGCCGCCTATAAGATCCGGACCGGAAAGAAGGTTCTGGATCCGGAAAGAGAACATGCCAAACTGGAAGAGATTCGCAGCAAGGCACACGGAGAATTCAATCAGCTTGGGGCACAGGAGCTTTTTCAGCAGATCATGGCCATCAGCCGGAAGCGCCAGTACCAGCTGCTTACAGAGTTTGGACCAAAAGAAGAGGAAGATTTCCGGATGGTACAGGAGCTTCCAAGAAACAACGTGACCGTGGTTTTCCAGGGGGTAGAAGGAGCCTACAGCTATGGCGCCATGCGGGCTTATTTTGAGGAAGATATTAAGAGCTATCATGTGAAGCTGTTCCGGGATGCAATGGAAGAAGTGGCAGCAGGGAGAGCAGATTATGCAGTTCTTCCCATTGAGAATTCTACTGCCGGAATTGTGGCGGATATTTATGACCTTTTAACAGAATACAATCTGTTTATCGTTGGGGAGCAGGTGCTGAAGGTAGAACATGTGCTCCTTGGACTGCCGGAGGCAGAGCTTTCTGATATTTCCTGCGTTTACTCCCATCCACAGGGACTGGCGCAGTGCAAGGAATACCTGGAGGAGCACAGAAACTGGAAACAGACTGCTGTGAGCAACACCGCTGCAGCAGCCAAGAAGGTCAGCGAAGAAAAGGATAGAACCCACGCAGCCATTGCAAGCAGAGATGCAGGAGAATTTTATAATCTGAAGGTGCTGGCAGAGAACATCTGCAAAAATGACAGCAATGTAACCAGATTTATTATTCTGGCCAAGAAGCCAGTCTACGAAAACGACAGCTCCAAGATCAGCGTCTGCTTTGAGGCGCGCCATGAAAGCGGAACCCTTTATAATGTACTTTCCCACATGATCTACAACGGGCTGAACATGACCAAGATCGAGTCCCGCCCCATCCCCGGCAAAACCTGGGAATACCGTTTCTTCGTGGACTTCGAGGGAAATTTAAGGGACAGCGCAGTGAAAAATGCACTTCGGGGCATGGAAGCTGAGACAAGCTATCTCAGAATTTTGGGAAATTATTAAAATGACCAGAGAATTTAAGATAATTTAATCTGTTCTTAATATTGGAAAAATAAAATAGGAAAACGGCTGCTGATGCAGAATCTGCCCGAACCTCTGTGCAGATCTGGAAAAGCACCATGAAATTGAGAGGAAACAAAAATGGCAAGAACACAGGAATGTATCCTTTACCGTGATTTTGAAAACGGTGAGATACTGGACACAATGACATCACTGATGAACAGCTATGAGGCAAAAGAAGAGGGCTTTGAAAACCGAAAGGAAGAATTTTTCCATATGGCAGGAAGCCTGGTGGAGATGGCCGGAATGTACGGATTTTCCGGAAATCTGTGGCACAATTACCTGACACAGATTCTGGTAAACCACGAAAACGCATTCAGCACCGCTTCTGAAATCAGAGGTGAGGTGAAAGGCAGCATCAACCATCTGGCCATGCATGATTTTGAGATTTTCAAGGAACTTTACGAGTATGATCTTGCTGTTTTTGATAAGGCTTTTGGAACAGACTGCACAGATTTTCTCTGCAATTATGTGAATACAGGCTGCAACAGCAAGGTATACAACCAGGGAATCTGCGACCGCAGCTGTGATATGAGCAAGCGTCTGGCAGAGGCTTCCACAGTGGAAGAATTTATGGCAGATATGGTACAGTTTTATAAGGATTTCGGAGTTGGAAAGCTGGGTCTTAACAAAGCATTCCGCATCGAACATGGCAAGGATGGAAAGCCGGTGATCGCGCCGATCACCAGGATCGCACATGTGAACCTGGATGATCTGGTTGGCTACGAGATTCCCAAGCAGAAGCTGATCGAGAACACGGAAGCCTTTGTAAGAGGAAGAAAAGCCAACAACTGTCTGCTTTTTGGCGATGCAGGAACCGGTAAGTCCTCCAGTATCAAGGGAATTCTGAACCGTTACTATGACGAGGGACTTCGTATTATTGAGGTGTACAAGCACCAGTTCCAGGATCTGAACGATGTGATCGCCCAGATTAAGAACCGCAATTACAAATTTATTCTTTACATGGATGATCTTTCCTTTGAGGAATTTGAAATCGAATATAAATATCTGAAGGCTGTGATCGAGGGCGGTCTGGAGAAAAAGCCGGACAACATCCTGATCTATGCAACCAGCAACCGGCGTCATCTTGTGCGTGAGAAATCCGGAGACAAGCTTGAGGTGGCAGATGATGAAGATCTGCATTCCTCCGATACCGTACAGGAGAAGCTTTCCCTGGTTTACCGCTTCGGCGTGCGCATCTATTTCGGCGCGCCTAACAAGAAGGAATTCCAGAACATTGTTACCACTTTGGCAGACCGTTATGGAGTTACGATGCCAACAGAGGAGCTTCTTATGAAGGCAAATGCCTGGGAGCTTTCCCACGGCGGCCTGACCGGAAGAACGGCGCAGCAGTTTATCGACCATATACTTGGCACCAGCGAAGAACAGTAATCCATATGTCAGACAAAGGCTGACGGGAGAGTCGTGACCGGCAGCTAAGAAATAACCCTTGCAGGAGGAAATAAGGT
>CAVJRB010000218.1:0-3808 GCA_963651655.1 bacterium
GGAAAAATCGTGTAGAATTGTCCACAATACATCCACAATTAAAGAAAAATACAGTGGATAATGAAAAATTCCCATGAAAAACCAGGGGGATATCTTGTGAATAACCTGCAAAGTTATCAACATTTTGTGTGTGGATAAATGTGGATAACAAGGTTGATAACTAAACTGGTTACCATAACATGGTTTTACAGGTTTCAATAATTGAAATTTATGTGCATAACTCTATCCACTGTCGAAAGCCCTCGAAAGATGCTGTTTTTTGTAACAAATGCGTAAAAATCAACATTAAAAAGTGGATAGTTTTGCAGAAAATCCACGGGTTATCCACAAGTTATCCACAAAATGTGGATAATGTTACGTAAACCTCAAAATTAGGACAAGTTATGCACAGTGTGGATAAATAAGTGGATAACTAAAAATATATAAAAATTTTGATTTTGCAAGAATTTTTGCTTGACGAGGGACGCATTTATGAATATAATTGAAATGATGTTCTGATTAGGTTAATAATTTTAAATTCCATATAGATAAAGGAGGTGCTTTACCTATGAAAATGACATTTCAGCCGAAAAAAAGATCAAGAGCGAAAGTCCATGGCTTCAGAGCTCGTATGAGCACAAAAGGCGGACGTAAAGTATTAGCTGCCAGAAGATTAAAAGGAAGAAAGCAGTTATCTGCTTAAGACCGTTAAGACCGCAGTTTCTGTGGTCTTTTCTTCTATAAAAAAATAATCAGAATATGCCGCCTTATACAGCTAAGATCAAGCGAATGCGGCATTATGAAAATAAGTAAAAGGAGAATCAGATGGAATACTCAGACTCCTTAAAGAAAAATAACGAATTCCAAAGAGTATACCGAAAAGGAACATCACAGGCAAATCGGTATCTGGTGATGTATGTGCTTGAGAACCATGACAGGCACATGGAGAATCGTCTGGGAATATCAGTAAGCAAAAAAGTAGGGAATAGTGTGGTACGCCACAGAGTCACCAGACTGATCAGAGAGAGCTATCGCCTGAACGAGAGATCATTTCGTCAGGGCCTGGACATTGTAGTGGTCGCGAGGCCAAATGCCAAGGACAGGACCTACCAGGAGATCGAGAGTGCACTTATGCACCTTGCAGGAAGAATGAAGATCCGCCGTGAGGCTGAGGTTCATTCAGAAGAATCAGACAAAGGATCCGTTAGGGCAGGAGAGCAGTAGTACCTGTTAGAACGTTTCCCGGGAGAATAATATCATGAACAGATGGAAACCTAAGAATATCATGATCAGAATGATTCGTCTCTATCAGAAATATATATCGCCGATGAAGAGAACAAAATGTCCTTATATTCCCACATGTTCTCAATATGGTTTAGAAGCAATCGAGAAATATGGTGCGCTGAAGGGCGGGCTTCTTGCAGTGTGGAGAATTTTACGCTGCAATCCTTTTTCTCATGGAGGATACGACCCTGTACCATAAATGGTGCTGTTAACCATTCTTTTTACAAGATTCGATTTAAAGGACAATACACCTTATATAAAGTCCTATAAACGACACTGTAAACTGAATTTAGACACAGCGAAACTTTGACAATTGAATAGTTACACCCAAAAAGCCTAGGAGGAAACAAACTTGGATATGATTTTATTAACGAAGAGCAGTGTACCGATTATTGGTCAGCTGGCTTCAATTATGGGCTGGATCATGGACGGAATCTACAGAGTCCTGGATCTGGTGGGTATTCAGAACCTGGGTCTTTGCATCATTATCTTCAGTATTATTATCTATGCGCTTATGACGCCTCTGCAGATTAAGCAGCAGAAATTTTCTAAGTTAAGCAGCGTTATGCAGCCGGAGCTTCAGAAAATCCAGAAGAAATACAAAGACAAAAAAGACCAGGCATCCATGCAGAAAATGCAGGAAGAGACTCAGCTTGTATATCAGAAATACGGTGTTTCACCTACCGGAAGCTGTGTTCAGCTGTTGATCCAGTTTCCTGTCCTGATGGCGTTATGGCAGGTTATTTACAAGATTCCAGGTTATGTTGGAAGCGTAAAGAACGTATTTACAGGTCTTGTTGATCAGATCGTCAGCGTAAGCGGATACACAGATTTGATCCAGAACTTTATCACAGACAACAAGATGACCCGTGTACAGCTTGCTCTGGATAACGGCAAGGCTACCAGCAATTCTGTAATTGATTTCCTGTATGCACTGTCTCCTTCCCAGTGGAAAGACCTTGCTTCCATGGATCAGTTCAGCGGATTTTCAGATACGATCAATACAACAGCTGCTGAGATTTCCAAGATGCAGAACTTCTTCGGACTGAACATTGCAGACCAGCCTCTGAACTATATTAAGGCTGCTTTTTCAGGTGCTTCCATCGCTCTGGCGATTGCTGCAATCCTGATTCCGGTTCTTGCGTGGGCTACCCAGGTACTGAACTATAAGCTTATGCCGCAGGCAGCATCTACCGGTGACAGCAATGATACCATGCAGGCTTCCATGAAGACTATGAATACAGTTATGCCGCTTATGTCAGCTGTATTCTGTTTCACATTCCCGGTAGGTCTTGGTATTTACTGGATCGCCAGTGCGGTTGTAAGAAGTGTACAGCAGCTGCTGATCAACCGTCACCTGGACAAGATGGACATTAATGATCTGGTTAACGAAAACATGAAGAAGATCGAGAAGCAGCGTACCAAAGAGGGACTTCCGCCGCAGAAGATCACCAATCAGGCCAATCAGTCTACCAAGAATATCAATACCAAGATTGACAAAGGTTCCAGCAAAACGAATGCAGAAGAGAGAGCCAGAAAAGTAGAGGAATCTTACCAGAAAGCAAGAAATGCAAAACCTGGAAGCATTACAGCAAAAGCAAATATGGTAAGAGATTTTGATGAGAGAAACAAGAAGAAGTAATTGGCAGTTACGGAGGGTTTCATAGATGGAGGAGTTTATCCAGTTTTCAGCAAAAACGAAGAATGAAGCAATCACCAAGGCGTGCATCGAATTAGGTGTGTCCAGTGATCAGCTGGATATTGAAGTGGTTACTGAAGGCAGTTCCGGATTTTTTGGTATCGGAAGCAAGCCGGCAATCATCAAAGCACGCAAGATCAATACTGTTTCTGAAGAGGACGAATTACAGGAGATCGTAGATACTGTTAAAGTTGATGCAATCAAAGAAGAGCAGAACAAAAAGCCATCCAGAGCTTTTGTAAAAGCTGAGAAACCGGCACCAAAGAGCGAGCCGGTGAAAGAAAAAGCTCCTGTAAAAGAGCCAAGAGAGCCGAAGCCTTTTAAGGAAACAAAAGAAAAACAGCCGCGCCCTGCAAAAGCGAAAAACTTTAAAGAGCGTCCGGCAAAGGAAAAATCTGTAAAAGAAAAAATGCCAAGAGAAGAGAAGCCAAAGCAGTCCAAGCCTGTTGAGATCATCACCGATCCGGCTGAGATCAAAGATGTTGAGGACAGAGCAATTGTATTCCTTCGCGATGTATTTGCATCCATGAATCTTGGCGAAGTGGAGATCACTTCCAAATACAACACAAATGACGGATGCCTTGAGGTTGCATTCGAAGGTGAGGATATGGGAATCCTGATCGGTAAGAGAGGACAGACCCTTGACTCCCTGCAGTACCTCACAAGCCTTGTTGTAAACAAGGGCAAGACCAATTATATCAGGGTGAAGCTTGATACAGAAGATTACCGCAGACGCCGCAAGGAGACTCTGGAGAATCTTGCAAGAGGAATTGCCTACAAGGTTAAGAAAACAAGAAAGCCAGTTGTACTTGAGCCAATGAACCCATATGAGAGAAGAATCATTCA
>CAVJRB010000218.1:3818-9517 GCA_963651655.1 bacterium
CTGTCAGCGAAGGCGAAGAGCCATACCGTCACGTTGTAGTAAAATTAAAAAGATGGTAAATGATTAAGTTATTCCAGGTGAAAGATGGAAGAACGGAAGCATTATGCTTTTGTTTTCATGTCTTTCCCTGGGATAATTTTTTTTGTATAATAAGAGAAGCGATTAAACATGGAGGAAATCACATGAATACAACAATTGCAGCGATATCTACTGCTGTGAGTGCTTCGGGAATCGGAATCATCCGAATCAGCGGCCCGGAAGCCATGGACGTTATATCCCGCATTTACCGTTCCAAGGGCGGGAAAAAGAAGATCAAAGAAGTACCCACCCATACCATTCACTATGGCTATATTTACGATGGGGAAGAAGCGGTAGATGAAGTTCTGGTCATGGTTATGCGCGCACCCAAAACATTCACAGGAGAAGATACCGTAGAAATTGACTGTCATGGCGGTGTCTATGCCATGAACCGTGTGCTGGAAACTGTCCTGAAAAATGGTGCTAAAATAGCCGGCCCGGGAGAGTTTACCAAGAGGGCATTCCTCAACGGCAGACTGGACCTTTCCCAGGCGGAGGCCGTTATGGATGTGATCCAGGCGAAGAATGAATATGCCCTGAGAAGTTCCATGAGCCAGCTGAAAGGCTCTGTCCAGAAGACAATCAAGGAGATCCGGAATGACCTGATTTATGAAATTGCCTTTATTGAGTCTGCACTTGATGACCCGGAGCACATCAGCCTTGATGGATATCCACAGAAGCTTCTTGGAATTGTGGAAAAAGAGCAGAAATCCATCGACGGCCTGTTGAAAACTTCCTCAGACGGAAAGATCATCCGCGAGGGAATTGAGACTGTTATTGTAGGAAAGCCAAACGCTGGCAAGTCTTCCCTTTTGAACCTTCTGGTTGGGGAAAATAAGGCCATTGTAACGGATATTGAGGGAACCACAAGAGACATTCTGGAAGAGTACATCACTCTTCATGGAATCACGCTGAAAATTGTGGATACTGCGGGAATCCGTGAAACCCAGGATGTGGTGGAGAAAATCGGCGTATCCCGTGCCCGTGAGGCTGCAAAAGATGCGGACCTGATCCTGTACGTGGTTGACAGTTCCACACCTCTTGACGAAAATGATGAAGAGATCATAGAGATGCTGAAAGGCAGAAAAGCCATTGTACTTTATAACAAAACAGACCTTGCGCCTGCAGTAAGCATGGAGGCGCTGGAAGAGAGAACTTCTCATCCGGTGATCCCCATTTCTGCCAAAGAAGAGACTGGGATCACCCAGCTTGCCGAGACGATCAAGTCCATGTTTTTCAGCGGAAAGATTTCTTTTAATGATGAGGTTT
Source organism: bacterium (assembly GCA_963651655.1). Taxonomy (GTDB): domain Bacteria; phylum Bacillota; class Clostridia; order Lachnospirales; family Lachnospiraceae; genus Blautia_A. Next base: position 5,166 of record CAVJRB010000218.1, read on the forward strand.
ATATTACCAATGCCCGCCACAAGGAGGCACTGGAGGAGGCAGCCCAAAGCCTTTCCATGGTGCGAAGAAGCATCGAGGACGGCATGCCGGAGGACTTCTTTTCCATTGATCTGATGGCTGCCTACGCAAGCCTTGGAAAGATTACAGGAGAGGAAGTCGGCGAGGATCTGGTGAACGAGATCTTCAGTAAATTCTGTATGGGAAAATAATGGATGTGTAGATTATACGAGGAGATTGATCATGAAAACACTGGAAGAAAATTATGACATTGTAGTGGTTGGTGCAGGTCATGCAGGCTGTGAGGCAGCACTTGCAGGCGCAAGACTGGGGCTGAATACCATTATGTTTACAGTCAGTGCGGAGAGTATTGCACTGATGCCCTGCAATCCTAATGTAGGGGGCAGCTCTAAGGGCCATCTGGTACGTGAACTGGATGCTCTGGGCGGTGAAATGGGAAAAAATATTGACAAGACCTTTATTCAGTCCAAAATGCTGAACTGTTCCAAGGGTCCGGCAGTTCACTCCCTTCGCGCCCAGGCCGACAAGCAGGCATACAGCAACGAAATGAGAAAGACACTGGAGAATCAGGAGAACCTGACCATCCGCCAGGGAGAAGTAACCAAGCTTCTTGTTGAGGACGGGAAGATCACTGGAGTGAAGACTTATTCCGGCGCAGTTTACCACTGTAAGGCAGTTGTTTTGTGTACCGGAACTTACCTGAAGGCAAGATGTATTTACGGTGATGTAAGCAATTATACAGGCCCCAATGGACTTCAGGCGGCAAATTATCTGACCGATTCCCTGAAGGAACTTGGAATCGAAATGTTCCGTTTCAAGACCGGAACACCTGCCAGAATTGCAGGAAATACCATTGATTACAGTAAAATGGAAGAGCAGTTCGGCGACGAAAGAGTGGTGCCGTTTTCCTTTTCCACAGACCCGGAGGACGTGCAGATTGAGCAGAAATCCTGCTGGCTGACTTACACCAATGAGACTACCCATGACATTATTCGCGCGAACCTGGATCGTTCCCCGCTGTATTCCGGTATGATCGAGGGAACCGGTCCGCGTTATTGTCCTTCTATTGAGGATAAAGTAGTTCGTTTTGCAGATAAAAAGAGACATCAGGTGTTCATTGAGCCAGAAGGCCTGTATACAAATGAGATGTATATCGGCGGTATGTCAAGCTCTCTTCCGGAGGATGTGCAGGAGGCAATGTACCACAGCGTACCAGGCCTTGAACATGCCAAAATCGTGAAAAATGCTTATGCAATTGAGTATGACTGCATCAATCCAAGACAGCTTTATCCAACACTGGAATTTAAGAAAATTAAAGGACTTTTCAGCGGCGGGCAGTTTAACGGAAGCTCCGGATATGAGGAGGCAGCAGCCCAGGGACTGATCGCAGGCATCAATGCGGCCATGGAAGTACTGGGAAAAGACCAGCTGATCCTGGATCGTTCTGAGGCTTATATCGGCGTTCTGATCGATGATCTGGTTACCAAAGAAAACCATGAACCATACCGTATGATGACCAGCCGTGCAGAGTACCGTCTGCTTCTCCGTCAGGATAATGCGGACCTGAGACTTCGCAAAAAAGGCTGGGAAGTAGGTCTTGTGGATGATGAAACCTATGCAAAAGTAGTGGAAAAAGAGCGCCTGATCAAAGAAGAGATCCAGCGTGTTGAGAATACAAATGTAGGTATGACAGAGGCTGTTCAGAGCCTTCTGGAAAGCAAGGGAAGCACTCCTTTGAAGTCGGGAATCAGCCTTGCTGAGCTGATTCGCAGACCGGAGCTTTCTTATGAGGATGTGGCTCCTATTGACAAGAATCGACCGGAGCTTGCCTGGGATGTGCAGGAACAGGTGAATATTAATATTAAATATGACGGCTATATTCGCCGCCAGATGAAGCAGGTAGAGCAGTTTAAGAAACTGGAAGCTAAGAAGATTCCTGAAAATCTGGACTATGAGAAAGTAAAGAGCCTGCGCATTGAGGCGCGCCAGAAACTGGAACTTTACAGACCGGTTTCCATTGGACAGGCATCCCGAATTTCCGGCGTTTCCCCGGCTGATATTTCAGTACTGTTAGTGTATATGGAGCAGTATGGGAAGAATCATTAATTTGGTGCGTTTTAACGGATAAAAATAAAAAGCAGTTTAACGTAAGGAGACATATATGGAATATGATTTAACTCTCTTTGAGAAAGGCCTTGAAGAGCTTGGAATTGCTCTTTCCCAGGACCAGAAAAAGCAGTTTATCACCTATTATGAGTATCTTGTGGAGAAAAATAAGGTGATGAATCTGACAGCAATTACGGAGTATGATGAGGTAATTCTGAAGCATTTCCTGGATAGCCTTTCGATTGTAAAGGTAAGTGATTTTGACCAGAATAAGCTTGCTGGAAAATCTGTCATTGACATTGGAACCGGAGCCGGATTCCCTGGAATCCCGCTGAAAATTGCATTCCCGGAGCTGAAGATTACCCTTTTGGATTCCCTGAACAAAAGGGTAAATTTCCTGAATGAGGTAATTGAAATGCTGGGGCTTAAGAATGTAACCACAGTTCACGGAAGGGCCGAAGACTACGCCAAACAGAAAGAGCACAGGGAGAAATACGACTTCTGCGTCTCCCGCGCTGTAGCCAACTTAAGTACTCTTTCCGAGTACTGCATCCCCTTCGTAAAAGAAGGAGGAAGCTTTATTTCCTATAAATCCGGCAAGATCGACGAGGAACTTACCCAGGCCGAAACTGCTGTAAAAATCCTCGGCGGCAAAGTTCAGGACGTGGTAAAATTCCCACTTATGGACACTGATATGGACCGTTCTTTCGTCGTGATCAAGAAGGTAAAACCAACTGCAAAGAAGTATCCAAGGAAGGCTGGACTGCCCTCTAAAGAGCCGCTGGCGTAAGTAAAAAAGATCAGCGGACTACATTCAATGAATTATTTTTGGCGTGACATTAATTTCAGTATTGGGGGAAAAAACAGTGTCAAAAATCAGAAAAAATATACTTCGACTGCCAGTACTGCTTTTTATAATTGTACTTATCGGTTTATACTTTGGGGGCTCAAAATTCTTTTTTATGAACCAGAAAGAACAGGAAACAATTCATATTATTTTGCAGCGAAGTGCAGAAAACTGTCAGGACTTTAATCTGGTAGAACAAGAATTGAACCAGTATCTTTCAGAAGTAGATAATTATCAGGTGCAGTTTAAAATAGATGATGAAGCTGCTTTGAAAAATGACTATATCCGAAATTTACAGTCTGCGGAATCAGTGGATCTTTTGTTTAGTGACAAAAAAGCCATGGGTGAAGCTATTTCGCAGGATTTGCTGGAACCGTTGGATACACTTTTAAAAACACAGGGACAGGAAATTTTGAAAGTTCTGGATAAAGATTATCTGGACACTGGCTATATCAATGGCTCACGGTATGGAATACCTTCTGTTCGTGATTACTCCTGCAGTTCTTGTTTTGAATATGATGTTCAGCTGGCAAAAGAATACAATCTCCAAATGGAAAACATTCAGACTCTTGATGATTTGGAGAAAGAACTTCTCAAACTAAAAGAAGCAGCCCCTTCTATTGTTCCTGTTGCCATTAATCTTTATATAGGAGTCGATGCCCTGTTAAAAATTGATAATCTTGGCGATGATTTTTCCAATCCATTAGCAGTACTTCGAAATTATGGACAGACTTCACAAGTTGTTAATTTGTACGAGACACCAGAATTTAGTGCCTTTGTAAATCGGATGTATAGCTGGCGAAAAAAAGGTCTTCTTATGGATGATACAGGGGCATCTATATCTGCCATTAACTATCTGAAAACACACAAAGTATTTGGCTGTTTTTCACATTATCATCCTGGATTTGATGGAGAAGAAACAAGAGGTTCAGGGACAGAAATTGGTTGTGTAATACTTGGAAAAAACTATATTTCATCCTTTAATGCAAATCGCCTTTTCTGGCAGATTCCTGCAAAAAGCCAACAAAAAGAAAACGCTATGCGTTTCTTAAAACGTATGTATACGGATGAAAATGTGGTTCGGATTCTTTCCTACGGAAAGGAAGGGGTTCATTATGAATATAAAGATTCGGATCAAAAGGTTATTGGTTATCCTGAAGGCATTAATGTAGATAACAGCCGTTACTCTCAGTTCTTAGGCTGGATGTATGGAAATGAGATGCTCATGCCTGTTTGGGAAGGACTTCCGGAGAATCTCTGGGAGCAGATCCGGGATTATAATGATTCTTCTATTCGTTCTATTGCTATTGGCTTTTCCTTTGATGAGACGCCGGTATCTGCGGAGATTGTGCGCTGTACCGGTATTTCACAAAAATATTAC
>CAVJRB010000219.1:0-2239 GCA_963651655.1 bacterium
TTCAAATTGGAAATGAGATCCCGGATGTGGGAAGTCCCATTGGTTCAGTGTGGGGAAGAAGAATTGCAGAAGAAATACGGAATATGGATAATTCCAGATTTACGTTAAATAGTATTAATGGCCTGGTTGGATTGGCTGCTATGCAGTATGAAATGCCTGAACAGCAGGAAGATGCACAAACAGAAGAGGCAGGTACAGCAGGTGGAGATATCAATGAATCCATGACAGACATGGTGATGAACTTCGATGCTATTGTACAAATGCCGATAATTGGGACTGCCACAGCAGAAAGTTTTGGGTGTGTGGATGTGGCAGGATATAATTATATGCTTGGACGCTATGATATGGATCTGGAATTATACCCGGACCGTATTATTTGCGGAAGCGAAACCTATCCTCCGGAAATTGACAGACTGTGGGAAAAAGTGAAAAGTTCAGAACGCATTATAGGCGATTATATGTGGACTGCGATGGATTACCTTGGCGAGGTTGGGATTGGAACGACCAAATATGGCGGTTGCCATGATGTATATGGAAAATGGCCTGCAAGAAGCGCTGGGGTTGGAGCTGTTGATCTGATTGGAAGAAGAACTCCGCTAAGTTATTATCGAGATGTTATATTCGGACTTCGCAATAAGCCTTATCTTGCAGTAAGACGCCCTGAGCACTATGGAGAAGAAACATTTGCAACGCCGTGGGCATGGTCTGATTGTGTGTCCTGCTGGACATGGCCTGGATATGAAAAGAAAAAGGTTCTGGTTGAGGTATATGCGGATGCAGATGAAGTTGCACTTCTGGTAAATGGAGAAGAATCGGGACGAAAAGAGTGTGGTGCCCAAAATCGATATAAGGCAGAATTTGAAATCCAGTACCAGCCAGGAACTTTGACTGCGGTAGCATATAAAGAGGGAAAAGAGATTTCCAGAGAAGAACTTCATACACTTAATGATGTGGAGCTTTGCGTAAATATTGAGGATGCACCTGCATTTGAAAGTGGAATGTTATATTATGTGGACATTGCCTTCAGAGGAAAAAATGGAGAAATATGCTGTAGCCATAACGAAAAAGTATCTGTGCAGGTAGAAGGGGCAGATTTGATTGGGCTGAGTTCTGCGGATCCTGATTCTGCAGAAGAATTTGGGGCAGAACAGGTAACCACTTTTGATGGATGCGCACTTGCAGTAATAAGACCAGTGGAAATGCAGGAGCTCATCATAACTGTTACAGGTGAGAATGGAGCTGTTAAAAAAATAAGTATTAAGAGATAGAACTGATCAGTGTTGCGAAAGAAATGATCATAGGTTACTCTATAGGAAAGAGAAGTATAGAAATTATGAGAAGAGAGTGACCATAATTATGAAAGAACTGATGGAAGAACTATTTCGACTGAGCCAAAAAACACGCAGGGAGAATAAGAGCAAATATGGCCGTGAAATATTAACGCTTTCTGATTTTCGAAAAGAACTGTTTGGAGCGATTGATCCCAGGGTAATGGAGACAAAGCGGCGTATTCTGGATATGGCATTTCCGGTATCGATGGTTATAGAACGATTTTATTCTGGAAACAGCGGCAGTGCACAAAGCATGCTTACTTATGAAACAAATGAACTGACAGGTCAGTGGAAAGCTTTTTTATACGAAATTTCACCGGAACTTCAATACAGACACAGACATAATTACTACGAAATAATATTTGTACAGGAAGGACAGTATTGTATCAATATTGAAGGTGAAAAGAAGCTTTTTCATAAGAATGATATCTGTTTGCTGGATCGGAACTGCCAACACATTGACCTGAATGAAGAATGCAGCGGAACGGTTTTCTTTCTTGGTATCAAGGCGGTACTGATTGATTCTTTTTTCATCAATAATCTTTTGCCTGGGAAATGGTACAGCTTCATTATGAGGGATTTAAAGAAAAATAAAGAGGCAAATTATATTTTTCAGGATCTTTCAGAAGAGGAAGCAAGGGAAGTAGAACAGTTTATGCTGACCGTTTATCATGAACTGAAAGTAAGAAAAGTGGGATATCAGCGAATGGTGCAGCTGTTGTTTATGCGGATGATCGATTATCTTGACCAGAGAGATGATGCCGCCTTATGTATGAGTACCAGTCAGGATAAAAGCGCAATGACCTATCAGGAAATCGAACAGTTTATACAAACGAACCTGCCGGAAGTGAACCTGGAACTGTTAAAAGCCAGATTTCATTATCAGGAGGACTATTATAATCGTTTAA
>CAVJRB010000220.1:0-7780 GCA_963651655.1 bacterium
TGAACTGACAGGAGTCTTATCTTGTAAAATGGGAAAATTTTGTAAAATAGGAATATTTTATAAAAAATTTCAAATTTTAATAAATAAAGAAATCTTTTTCTGAATAAAAGGCTTCTTTATGTAGAAAGGAAAAGTTAGAGATTCATGGCTGAGAAGATAAGAGAAGGAAAGGTAAGATGTTCCTTTTGCCAGAAAACCGAGGACCAGGTCCGCAAGCTGATCGCTGGACCGGATGGAGCCTACATCTGTGATGAGTGTGTGGGAATCTGCTCGGAGATCATGGAAGAAGAATTTGGAGGATACGATCAGGAAGATATTCTTGGATCAGAGATCAATCTGATGAAGCCAGAGGAAATCCATGCGATTCTGGATGACTATGTAATCGGACAGGATGAGGCCAAGAAAGCACTTTCTGTTGCTGTATACAATCATTACAAACGTGTAACCGCATCCAAGAACCTGGATGTGGAGCTTCAGAAGAGCAACATTCTGATGCTGGGACCAACTGGTTCCGGTAAGACCCTGCTTGCACAGACACTGGCGAGACTTCTGAATGTGCCATTTGCCATTGCAGATGCCACCACACTGACAGAGGCTGGATATGTAGGCGAGGATGTTGAGAATATCCTTCTGAAAATTATCCAGGCTGCTGACTATGATATTGACCGTGCGCAGTACGGAATTATTTATATCGATGAGATCGATAAGATCACACGTAAGTCTGAGAATGTGTCCATCACCCGTGATGTTTCCGGTGAAGGCGTACAGCAGGCACTTCTGAAAATTCTGGAGGGAACTGTGGCAAGCGTTCCGCCTCAGGGAGGAAGAAAGCATCCCCATCAGGAATTCATTCAGATTGATACCACCAACATTCTGTTTATCTGCGGCGGTGCTTTTGACGGTCTGGAGAAGATCATTGAGGGCAGACAGGATACCAAGGCAATCGGCTTTGGTGCTGAGGTTGCTTCCAAGGAAGAGCAGAACGTGGGCGAGCTGTTTAAGCAGGTAATGCCGGAGGATCTGATCCGCTATGGCTTGATTCCGGAGTTCGTAGGACGTGTTCCGGTTGTGGTAACACTGGACGGACTTGACGAGAATGCACTTCTTCGCATCCTTCAGGAGCCGAAGAATGCACTGACCAAGCAGTATCACAAGCTGTTTGAGCTTGACGGCGTGGAGCTTGACTTTGAGGACGAGGCACTTCGCGTTATGGCCAGAAAGTCCATGGAGCGCAAGACAGGAGCCAGAGGACTTCGTGCAATCATGGAGAGTACCCTTATGGATCTGATGTACAAGACTCCATCCGATGACACCATTCGTAAATGCATTATTACAAAAGAAGCTGTGGAGGGAACAGGTGAACCTCAGATCGTTCACGGGGAACCTCTGGTGCAGCAGGCAGGTGCTTCCAATACAGGCAGAAGAAACCAGCGTGCACGCAAGAAAGGCACTCCTGAAACAGCGTGAAGAAGGGACCTGACGACAGATGAGTGAGCCGATCAATGTACTTCCTGCCATCGCGCTTCGCGGAACTACCATACTCCCGGGCATGATCATCCATTTCGATGTAAGCCGGGAGCGTTCTAAGAAAGCCATTGAGGCTGCAATGCTCCAGGATCAGAAGATTTTTCTGGTGACACAGAAGGATCCCCAGATTGAAGATCCGGGCTTTGTGCAGCTTTTTCAGGTAGGAACTGTGGCATATATCAAACAGGTTGTCAAACTTCCGGACAATCTGCTGCGTGTCCTTGTGGAAGGAACCAGAAGAGCAGAGCTTCTGGGACTGGAGCAGGAGACACCCTATATCAGGGCGGAGATCGTCCTGACTGACGAGGAAGAAGAGGAACTGCCTCAGGCAATGCTTGAGGCTATGTACAGAAGCATCCGGGAGCTTTTCCATACCTACTGCGCCAAAGGGGGCAAAATAGGCAAGGAACTGGCTGCCCAGATCATGAACTGCCAGAAGGCAAAGGAGCTGATCGACCAGATTGCAATAAACCTGCCGCTTTCCTGGCAAAGCAAGCAGAAGCTTCTGGAGGCAGGAAAGCTGTCTGACAGATATGAGCTTCTTGGCGCAATTCTCAGCAATGAGATCAATGTGCTGGATATCAGCCATGACCTTCAGCAGAAGCTGAAGAAGCGGGTGGATAAGAACCAGCGTGAATATATTTTAAGAGAGCAGCTGAAGCTGATCCGTGAGGAGCTTGGAGAGGACAATACTGCTGATGAGGCAGAGGAATTCCGCAGGAAAGCAAGAGAGCTGACCGCTTCCCAGGAAGTGAAGGACCGTATTCTCAAGGAAATCGGACGCTTCAAGATCACCAGCACCAATGCAGCGGAGAGCAGCATTCTCCGTGGATATATCGAGACCCTCCTTTCCCTTCCATGGGACAAATGTTCTGAGGATTCTGAGGATCTGAAGGCTGCATGGAAGATCCTGGAAGAGGGACACTATGGCCTGAAGGATGTAAAGGAACGAATTATGGAGTTCCTTTCTGTCCGTAAACTGACACACAAGGGCAAATCTCCTATCCTTTGTCTGGTGGGACCTCCTGGAACCGGCAAGACTTCCATTGCCAAGTCCGTTGCCGAAGCTACAGGCAAACGCTATGTGCGTATCTGCCTGGGAGGCGTAAGAGATGAAGCAGAGATCAGAGGTCACAGAAAGACCTATGTAGGAGCTATGCCGGGAAGAGTGACAGTTGCCCTTGAACAGGCAGGGGTAGCCAACCCTCTGATGCTTCTGGACGAGATCGATAAGACCAGCAGCGATTACAAGGGAGACACTTCCTCCGCACTTCTGGAGGTGCTGGATCCGGAGCAGAACAGTCATTTTAATGACCACTATGTAGAACTGCCGCAGAATCTTTCCGAGGTATTGTTTATTGCAACTGCCAATGACATCCAGGGGATTCCAAGACCTCTTCTGGACCGTATGGAGGTTATTGAGATCAGCGGTTATACAGAGAATGAGAAAGAGCACATTGCCAAGGAACATCTGATCCCCAAGCAGATGGAAGCCAATGGAATCCCCAAAGGCAAGCTTTCCATTCAGAGTACAGCCCTTCGCAAGATTATCAATAATTACACCAAGGAAGCCGGAGTGCGTAACCTGGAGCGCCTGATCGGACAGATCTGCCGCAAGACTGCCCGTCTGATCATGGAAGAAGGCAAGGAAAAAGTAACGGTCACAGGCAAGAATCTTTCCGATTTCCTGGGACAGGAGAAATACAATTATCTGATGGCGAACAAGAAAGATGAGATCGGTATTGCAAGAGGCCTTGCATGGACACAGGTAGGCGGTGATACCCTTCAGATCGAAGTCAACATTATGCCTGGCAAAGGGGAATTTGTGCTGACCGGACAGCTTGGAGATGTGATGAAGGAATCTGCACAGGCTGGCATCAGCTATATCCGTTCTGTTGCTTCTAAGTATGGAATTGATCAGGAATTTTTCCAGGAAAATGACATTCACGTACATATTCCGGAAGGCGCCGTTCCAAAGGATGGTCCGTCCGCCGGAATTACCATGGCAACCGCCATGCTGTCTGCAATTGTTGGAAAGCCGGTACGTGCTGACCTTGCAATGACCGGAGAGATCACCCTTCGGGGACGTGTTCTTCCAATCGGCGGACTGAAGGAGAAGCTTCTTGCTGCCAAGTACGCCAAGATCAAGGAAGTGCTTGTACCAAAGGAAAACAAGCCTGACGTTAAAGAACTGGACGAAGAGATCACAGATGGACTGAAGATCACCTTCGTTGAAAATATGAACGAAGTGCTGGAACGAGCACTTGCCTGAAATGAGAGGTAGGAAAAATGGTAATTAAAAATGTTTCACTGGATATCGTTTGCGGTATCACCAGCAAACTGCCGGACACAGGAAGACCTGAAATCGCTTTTGCAGGGAAATCCAATGTGGGAAAATCCTCCCTCATTAACGGTCTGATGAACCGGAAGGCACTGGCAAGGACAAGCTCCCAGCCAGGAAAGACACAGACCATCAATTTTTACAATGTGAATGATTTTATGTACCTTGTGGATCTTCCGGGATATGGATATGCCAAGGTTCCGGAGACTGAGAAAGCGAAATGGGGAAAGATGATCGAGCGTTATCTTCACACTTCACAGACTCTGAAGGCGGTTTTTCTGCTGATTGATATCCGCCATGAGCCTTCTGCCAATGACAAGCTGATGTATGACTGGATCGTGAACAACGGATACAATCCGATCATTATCGCAACCAAGCTTGACAAGCTGAAAAGAAGCCAGGTACAGAAGAATGTAAAAGCAATCAAAGACGGACTGAAGCTGCGCCCGGGAAGCAGGATCATTCCTTTTTCTGCTGAGACCAAACAGGGAAGAGATGAGATCTGGGCGTTAATGGACGAGTTGACCGGATTCACTCCGGCAGCTACGGACGAGGCTCAGAACTAATATACGAGGAAAAATATATGGGAATTATCAAGGCGTTCAAGCTGGGATTTGACTATCTCAAGTATGATGAGGACGGCAATGTGGAGGCAACACAGCGTGCCGTCAATGATGTAAACCTGGACATTGAAGCCGGCGATTTTGTGGCCGTTCTGGGGCACAATGGTTCCGGAAAATCCACACTGGCGAAGCAGATGAATGCGCTTCTGATCCCTTCTGAGGGAACCATGTGGGTTGATGATATGGACACAGCCAAGGAACCGGAGTTATGGAAGATCCGCCAGAGAGCAGGTATGGTTTTTCAGAATCCGGATAACCAGATCATTGGTACGGTTGTGGAGGAGGATGTAGGATTTGGGCCTGAGAATATGGGCATTCCTACAGAAGAAATCTGGAAGCGTGTGGATGACAGTCTGAAAAAGACGGGAATGACCGCTTACCGCTATGCATCTCCGAACAAGCTGTCCGGAGGACAGAAGCAAAGAGTTGCCATAGCCGGCGTTGTAGCCATGCGCCCCAGCTGCATTGTGCTGGATGAGCCTACTGCAATGCTGGATCCAAACGGCAGAAGAGAAGTACTGGAAGCCGTTTCTGAGCTGAATCAAAAAGAGAATGTAACCGTTATTCTGATCACCCATTATATGGAAGAGGTCATTCATGCCAACAAGGTTTATGTAATGGACCGTGGAAATGTTGTGATGCAGGGAACTCCAAGGGAAATCTTTTCCCAGGTGGAGACCCTGAAGAAATACCGACTGGATGTACCGCAGGTAACTTTGCTTGCCCACGAGCTTCATAAGGCTGGGGTGGACATTCCGGAAGGAATACTGACAAAAGAGGAATTGGTAGGTGCATTATGTCGATAGAGCTTAAGAACGTAACCTTTACTTACAGCCAGGGCACTGCTTATGAGAGCCATGCCCTGAAGGATATTAATCTTGTGATTCCGGATGGACAGTTCATCGGCGTGATCGGACATACCGGAAGCGGGAAATCAACTCTGATCCAGCATTTTAATGCACTGATCCAGCCGACCAGCGGACAGATCCTTTATAATGGAGAGGATGTGTGGGCTGAGAATTATGACCGCAGGGCGCTTCGAAGCGAGGTGGGACTGGTATTCCAGTACCCGGAGCACCAGTTATTTGAAAATACAGTGCTGGCAGATGTGTGCTTTGGTCCTATGAACCAGGGCCTTTCCAAGGAACAGGCGGAGGAAGAGGCGAAGAAAGCTCTTGCCCACGTTGGTGTCAAAGAAGAGAATTTTACCAAATCTCCATTTGAGCTTTCCGGAGGCCAGAAGAAGAGAGTGGCCATTGCAGGCGTTCTGGCCATGAACCCGAAGATTCTGATACTGGATGAGCCTACCGCTGGTCTTGACCCGCAGGGCAGGGATGATATCCTGGATCAGATCGCAGCGCTTCACGAAATGAGAGGAATCACCATTATTCTGGTTTCCCACAGCATGGAAGACATTGCCAAATATGTGGAGCGCCTGATTGTTATGAATCATGGGGAAATGGTGTTTGACGATACTCCGAAGAATGTATTTTCCCATTATAAGGAACTGGAAGAGATGGGACTTGCGGCGCCGCAGATCACCTATATTATGCATGCTCTTTCTGAGAATGGGCTGGATGTGGATCCTACTGCAACTACAGTAGAGGAAGCGAAGGAGACCATTCTGGCAGCGCTGAAAAAGCAGAAGCCTTCACTTCTTAAGAAGGGAGGCAGCGAAGCATGATCAGAGATATTACCATTGGACAGTATTATCCGGCGGATTCTGTGATCCATAAGCTGGACCCAAGAACCAAGCTTGTGGGAACCATCGCTTTTATTGTGTCGGTGTTTTTGTTTCATACGTTCTTAGGATATGCGGTGGCAGGTGTATTTCTTGCTGGAATGATCCTGATGTCAAAAGTTCCGGTAAAATTTATTTTCAAGGGACTGAAGACCATTTTTATGCTGCTTCTGATCACCATATTTTTTAATATGATACTGACGCCTGGTGAGGTGGTATGGAAACTGGGATTTCTTAAGGTGACAAAGGAGGGTCTTGTTCTTGCAGGAACTATGGCGATCCGACTGGTTTTCCTGGTGATCGGTTCTTCTATTATGACCCTGACTACCACACCGAATCAGCTGACGGATGGTCTGGAGAGACTGCTTCGTCCTTTGAATAAAATTCATGTGCCTGTTCATGACATTGCTATGATGATGTCCATTGCCCTTCGTTTTATTCCTATTCTTCTGGAGGAGACGGACAAGATCATGAAGGCGCAGATTGCCCGCGGTGCTGATTTCGAGAATGGAAATCTGATTCAGAAGGCGAAGAATATGGTGCCCCTTCTGGTGCCGCTGTTTATTTCTGCTTTCCGCCGTGCCAATGATCTGGCGATGGCTATGGAGGCGAGATGCTACCATGGCGGTGACAACCGTACTCAGATGAAGCCTCTTAGTTATAAGAAGAGAGACCATGCGGCCTATGGAGTTATGGTGGTTTATCTTGCGGTTGCAGTGGGATTCCGTGTGGCAGGACTGTAAACGATATCTATAAATTTCTGAGAATATATATTCCCTCATCTGTGCGAAAGAAGCAGGTGAGGGATTTTTAACAAGGAGAAAAATATGAAGCGAATTGGACTTGTTGTTGCATACGATGGAACCAATTACTGCGGCTGGCAGACTCAGCCCAATGGAATTACCGTGCAGGGAGTTCTTAACGATACTCTGTCTGAGCTTCTCGGGGAAAAGATTGAGACCATCGGTGCCAGCCGTACGGATGCGGGAGTGCATGCTCTTGGCAATGTGGCTGTTTTTGATACCAATACCCGCATTCCTGGGGAAAAGATTTCTTATGCGCTGAACCAGCGGCTTCCGGAGGATATCCGGATTCAGATGTCTGAGGAGGTGGAACCGGATTTCCATCCGAGATACTGTGACAGTGAGAAAACTTATGAATACCGTATTCTGAACCGGAAATTCCCGGTGCCTACAGAGCGGCTGTATTCTTATTTCTATCACTATAAGCTGGATGTGGACAAAATGCGGGAGGCTACCTCTTATCTGATTGGACGTCATGATTTTGCAAGCTTTTGCGGTTCCGGTGCCCAGGTGAAAACTACCATCCGTACCGTGACTGGCATTGAGGTTTTCCGCGAGGGAGATATGGTTACCATCCGTGTTTCCGGAACCGGTTTCCTCTATAATATGGTGCGTATTATTTCCGGAACCCTGATCGAAATCGGAAACGGCCAGTACCCACCGGAGCGTATGCAGAAAATCCTGGACGCCAAAGACCGCTCCGCCGCCGGCCCCACCGCCCCCGCACAGGGACTGACCCTTATGG
>CAVJRB010000221.1:0-5857 GCA_963651655.1 bacterium
CGATCACAGAAGGCAAGAAGTTAGTAGGTATTATTACCAACCGTGATCTGAAGTTTGAGACAGATTTCAGCAAGAAGATCAAAGAGTCCATGACATCTGAGGGGCTGATCACAGCCAAGGAAGGCATCACCTTGGAAGAGGCGAAACAGATCCTTGCGAAATCCCGCAAAGAGAAATTACCCATTGTAGATGATGATTTTAACCTGAAGGGTCTTATCACCATCAAGGACATCGAGAAACAGATCAAATATCCTCTCGCTGCCAAGGACGAGCAGGGACGTCTGCTCTGCGGAGCTGCTGTAGGCATCACAGCCAATGTGCTGGCCCGTGTGGACGCTCTTGTGAAGGCAAATGTCGATGTTATCGTTGTAGATTCCGCACACGGACATTCCGAGAATATTCTCCGCACAGTACGTGAGATCAAGGCTGCATATCCGGAACTGCAGGTTATCGCAGGCAACGTTGCTACCGGAGCTGCTACCAAGGCGCTGATTGACGCTGGCGTAGATGCAGTGAAGGTTGGTATCGGACCTGGATCCATCTGTACCACCCGTGTTGTTGCCGGAATCGGTGTTCCGCAGATCACAGCCGTTATGGACTGCTATGAGGTTGCCAAGCGCTACGGCATTCCGATCATTGCAGACGGCGGTATCAAGTACTCCGGAGATGTTACCAAGGCAATTGCAGCCGGAGCCAATGTGTGCATGATGGGAAGCATGTTCGCCGGATGCGACGAGAGCCCGGGAACATTCGAACTGTACCAGGGAAGAAAATACAAGGTATATCGTGGCATGGGATCCATTGCAGCCATGGAGAACGGCAGCAAGGACCGCTATTTCCAGGAGAATGCCAAGAAGCTTGTACCGGAAGGCGTAGAAGGACGTGTAGCTTACAAGGGACACCTTGAGGATACCGTATTCCAGCTGATCGGAGGTCTTCGTTCCGGTATGGGTTACTGTGGAGCTGAGAACATCGAAGCTCTGAAGGAGAACGGTAAATTCGTGAAGATTTCCGCTGCTTCCTTAAAAGAGTCTCATCCGCATGACATCCACATTACAAAAGAAGCACCGAACTACAGTGTAGATGACAAATAAATGAAAAGAAAATCTGCTGGGCCGTCTTTTTCAAGGCGGCCCTCTTTTAACAAAAAGAGAAAATTAGACAAAGCGGGAAGAATCCGCCAGAGAAATCAAAGAGCAGCATTCCTGGCACTTCTTTTGCTGCTGGCGGTGGCTGGAATCATGATTCTGGTGGTGCGCCATGGGCAGAAAGAAAAGCAGGTAGCTGAGACGGTTTCAGAAGCGGAAAATACGGACAGCAGCGGGCCGCAGCAGTGGATGGAACAGGGGGCGCCGTACATAGATGTGCAGCTTCTGACGCCCAATGAGTATTCCAGACCCCAGCTGCCTCTGAATGAGGTGGATTACATTGCCATTCATTATACGGCCAATCCAGGTGCCACAGCTCAGAATAACAGGGATTATTTTGAAAATCTTGCTACTACCCATGAGGCCAAGGTGAGCAGTCATTTTGTGGTTGGGTTAGAGGGGGAAGTAATCCAGTGCATCCCTACTTCGGAGATGTCCTATGCCACCAATTCCAGAAATGTGGACTCCATTTCCATTGAGTGCTGCCACAATGACGAGACTGGGGTGTTTGAGCAGGCAACCTATGATTCTACAGTGAAGCTGACTGCCTGGCTGTGCGCCAGATTCGGACTGACCTCTGAACAGGTGATCCGCCATTATGATGTAACCGGCAAAGAGTGCCCCAAGTATTATGTGGATCATCCGGATGCCTGGGAGCAGATGAAAGCGGACATTGCAGCGCAGATCACAGTGGACCAGGGGCTTATGGGAATTTCCTGAAATTCTCTTATGCATAGAGTTACAAAAAAATTGCCGCATAAATAAAATTTTTTCCATCTTGAAATACCTTGGGAAATATTGTAGTATAAAAAAGAACTGCATGACTGGCGGATCGTGGGGATACCCACAGGGAGTGCAGTGCTGAATTTGTGCCGACCGCCTGGGCAGCCTGGAAGAAGGGCTTCCCAGGCGTTTTTTTATACCACAGGATAATACGTTCTAATCTTGAAAGGAGAACATCTGCATGGAAATGATAGCACTTGACAAAGAACTGAAAGAGAATTCTTATCCGGGAAGAGGAATCGTAATCGGCCGCTCTGCTGACGGAACCAAGGCAGTTACCGCATATTTTATCATGGGAAGAAGCGAGAACAGCCGCAACCGTGTGTTTGTAGAGGACGGAGAGGGAATCCGTACACAGGCCTTTGATCCTTCCAAGCTGGTAGATCCAAGCCTGATCATTTATGCACCTGTACGAGTACTTGGAAATAAAACAATTGTGACCAACGGAGATCAGACAGATACCATTTACGAGGGAATGGATCATCAGCTTACTTTCGAACAGTCCCTGCGTTCCAGAGAATTTGAGCCGGACGGCCCGAACTACACGCCTCGTATTTCCGGAATCATGCATGTGGAGAACGGAAGCTACAGCTACGCAATGTCCATTCTGAAAAGCAACAATGGAGATCCTTCCTCCTGTAACCGTTACACCTTCGCATACCAGAATGCCAAAGCTGGCGAGGGACATTTCATCCACACCTACAAATGCGATGGAAATCCTCTTCCAAGCTTTGAGGGAGAGCCTAAGCTGGTTGCCATCCCGGATGATATGGATGCATTTGCAGGCATGCTGTGGGAGAGCCTGAATGAAGACAATAAGGTTTCCCTTTTTGTGAGATATATTGATATTGCAACTGGAAAATATGAGTCAAAGATCATCAACAAAAATCACTGAGAAGAAGATTTATAAAAGCAAAAAGACAGTTTTCCATTTGAAATGGATGAATTTGAGGATAAAACGGAGGAAATTGGCATGAAAGAATTAGAATTAAAATATGGCTGCAATCCCAACCAGAAACCTTCCAGAATTTACATGGAGGATGGAAGCGAGCTTCCCATCAAAGTTCTTTCCGGAAGACCTGGATACATCAACTTCCTGGATGCATTTAACGGCTGGCAGCTGGTGCGCAATCTGAAAAAAGCAACCGGACTTCCGGCAGCAACTTCCTTCAAGCATGTTTCTCCGGCAGGAGCAGCAATCGGACTTCCGCTGACAGAGACCCTGGCGAAGATCTACTGGGTAAACGACATGAACTGGAAAGAGTTTTCCCCTCTTGCCTGCGCCTATGCCCGTGCCAGAGGTGCTGACAGAATGTCCTCCTTCGGTGATTTCATTTCCCTCTCTGATGTGTGCGACAAAGATACAGCACTTCTGATCAAGAGAGAAGTATCCGATGGCGTGATCGCTCCCGGATATACAGAGGAAGCTCTTGAAATTCTGAAGCAGAAGAAAAAGGGCAACTACAACGTGATCGAGATCGACCCGGAATATGTACCTGCTCCGCTGGAACATAAACAGGTTTTCGGCGTAACCTTTGAGCAGGGAAGACAGGAGCTTGCCATTGATGATGCATTGATTTCCAATCTTGTAACAGAAAACAAAGTATTATCTGAGGAAGCCAAACGTGATATGAAGGTTTCCCTGATCGTTCTGAAATATACCCAGTCCAATTCTGTATGCTATGTAAAAGACGGACAGGCAATCGGAGTTGGAGCAGGACAGCAGTCCAGAGTACACTGCACACGTCTTGCAGGACAGAAGGCAGACAACTGGTTCCTTCGTCAGAGCCCTAAGGTTCTGAATCTTCCATTTAAAGATACCATCTCAAGAGCAGAACGTGACAATGCAATCGATGTTTACATCGGAGATGAATATATGGATGTTCTGGCAGATGGAAACTGGGAAAAGACCTTTACCGAAAAGCCATCTGTATTTACCAAGGAAGAGAAACGGGCATGGCTGGATCAGATGACAGAGGTTACGCTTGGATCTGATGCATTCTTCCCATTCAGCGATAATATTGAGAGAGCTCACAAGAGCGGTGTGAAATACATTGCACAGCCAGGCGGATCTGTAAGAGATGCAGATGTCATTGAGACCTGCAATAAATACAATATGGCCATGGCATTTACCGGAATCAGATTGTTCCACCACTAAAAGCAAATAAAAATAAGCCCTGCACCAGGAAAACGGACGGAATGCATTTTTGAATGCGGATGTTCTTTCCTGAAAGTGCAGGGCTTTTATTATGAAAAATACGGGAAGGAAGATGGTTCTGAAATAGTAATCTGACTTTGATGTTATTTATTTATAGAAAGAATTTTTGCAGAACGAACAATAAAAAAGCTCCGATTCAATCGGAGCTTCAGAGCGATAGACGGGGCTCGAACCCGCGGTCTCGACCTTGGCAAGGTCGCGCGTTACCAACTACGCCACTATCGCATAAGCGGGTGATGGGAATCGAACCCACGTATCCAGCTTGGAAGGCTGGTGTTCTACCATTGAACTACACCCGCACGTTTGTGCTTGTCCGTCACAACGAAGTTTAGTATATCCGATGTGGACAGATTTGTCAACAACTTTTTTGAAATTTTTTCAAATTTTTTCTTTTGTTTCTAAGATTGGTGCAATAGAACTGTTTTCAGGGGAGTTCCAGAAGAGCCAGCCCCCTGCTCCCACACCCTAGAGCGTGTTTGAAAAAGGCTCTGGCTCTCATTTATCACTTTCCAAATCGATCTTGCAAAGGTCAGTTCTCCCAGTCCCACACATTAGAAGCCTCCACGCAGGTGCGCGGCTTCTTGATCACAAGTTCCGGGCTCTTGGCGCTTACCTTGGAGTTCGCCGGGATGGACTCTGTAATGAAGGTGTTTCCGCCGATAATGGTATTTTCCCCAATCACAGTCTCACCACCAAGCACGGAAGAATTGGAATAAATGGTCACATTGTCCTCGATGGTAGGATGACGCTTCACGCCGGACAGCTGCTGTCCCTTTCTGGTGGAAAGCGCACCAAGGGTCACGCCCTGATACAGCTTCACATTATTTCCAATGGTAGTGGTCTCACCGATTACCACGCCGGTTCCATGGTCAATGAAGAAGTACTCTCCAATGGTGGCACCTGGGTTGATATCGATTCCTGTATGGTCATGTGCATACTCTGTCATGATCCTGGGAATAAAAGGTACCTCCTCCAGATAAAGGATATGGGCCAGACGATACACATAAATCGCCAGAAATCCCGGATAGGAGAAAATAATCTCTTCCCTGCTCTTGGCCGCCGGGTCACCGTCAAAGCCTGCCTGCACATCCTTCAAAAGCATTTCCTGCACATCCGGCAGCTGTTCAAAGAAGCTGGCTGTTACCCTGGCAGCCTTGCCGCATGCGCTGGCAGTATCCTCTCCCACATAGAGAAATGCAGTCTCAATCTGCTCCTTCATACGGTCAAACAGGTCGTTCAGCAGATATCCGGTGTAATGCTCCGGAAAAACCGCTGCGCCGGAATCAATGTCGAAATACCCCGGGAAAATAACGGATCTCATCTCTTTCACAATATCAATAATCGCCGCACGAACAGGAAGATGTCTTCCGCTCTTTGTCAGAAACAGCTCTTCCTTGCGGTAATTGGCAGTCAGACGGGCTACTGCATTCTCTATGGATGTCTTCTTATCACTCATAACTGTTCTCCTTATTTCACGAAAGCAGATATGCTCCCGCCTATTTTCTATATAGTATGCCGGATTCTTCCGACATGATTGCCACAAATGGTTACCTTCCCATAATATTACACTATTGTTTTCCCGTCAATAATAAAAAAAGGATTGACCTTTCTCCCATCCCCCGATATAATGAGAAATGTCGTGGAGATGTACCCAAGTGGCTGAAGGGTCCGCACTCGAAATGCGGTAGGTCGGGCAACCGATGCGAGG
>CAVJRB010000222.1:0-6136 GCA_963651655.1 bacterium
GGGTTTTTATATCTTCTAAACCAAGAATCGTCTTATCGTCGTGCCCGCCTCCGTGCGGGCATTTTTCAATTCAAGAGAGCGCCGGAGGCGGTCTTTCCTATAAAGCAAAAAAGAGCGGTTTCCCACTCTTTTTTTCACTCTCTGTGCGTGCCTCTTACTACCTCAATGCCCCTTTTTTCGATCATCTCACAGATTTTGGTCATTCTGGGACATTCCTTTTTGCCGGCTACGAGACGGCACACGCCAACATGTACGGTTTTAATATCTTCACTTACAAGCCGGTCCAGCTTTTCCAGGATTCCTTTATCCTCCTCAGGCTCTGAAGGGTTGTGGCCTTTACAGCCGTTGCAGGTAAGCATGGCTGCCAGCATGGTATCCTCCGGATACTTTGCGAAGAAATCCTTCCTCTGCCAGAAAGAGGACAGGCATCCCACTCTTGCACAGACATCATTGGAATGAAGACAGGTAAGTATTCCTATTTTTTCCATTGTTTTCTCCAAACTCTATGAGATGGGCCACAAAGCTCGCTTTAAGCCTTGCAGCCCATCTCACATTACAAAAATAAAATATGCATTTTTCCATGGCTGTCGTAATCCACTTCTGCATCCACTTTATAGATTCTCTTAATCGTTTCAGGAGTGAGTACTTCTGCGGGAGTGCCGCAGCCTTCCAGAACGCCATCCTTCAGAACATAGATCCGGTCGCAGTACGCAGCTGCAATATTCAGATCATGAATAGCGGAAATTACTGTCACATCCAGGGTCTTCACCAGCTCCATCAGCATAATCTGGTGGGTAATGTCAAGATGGTTGGTAGGCTCATCCAGAATCAGTGCAGGGGTCTGCTGGGCAAGAGCCCTGGCAAGAATTACTCTTTGCTGCTCACCGCCTGATAAAGTAGAAAAACTTCTGTCTGCAAACTGCTCCATCTGGACAGTCCGCAGGGCTTCCTCCACAATCTGGTAATCCTTCGCATTATCCCGTTCCAGTGCTTTCTTGTGGGGCGCCCTTCCCATAAGGACAACCTCCCTCACACTGAAGTCAAAGTTATAGTAATTGTGCTGGGCTACCACTGCCATCTTCTTTGCAGAGCTTTTGGCATTCATGGAATAAAGCTCCTCGCCGTCCAGATAAACAGCTCCCGCATCAGCCTTTAACACACGGTAAATACATTTCAGAAGGGTGGATTTGCCGCTTCCGTTAGGACCAATGATTCCAACTAGCTCCTTATTGCCGCTGTCGATGGAAATACCCTTCAAGATCTGTCTGGCATGAAAACCAACCTGAATATTTTCTGTTGTTATTCTCATTTTTTCCCTCCAAAGCCATAGGATCTTCTTACCAGCAGATAAATAAAGCAAGGCGCACCGATAATAGAAACCAGAACTCCAAGCGGCATCTCAGAATTTTTCAGAATCACGCGGCATGCCACATCACACCAGATCAGAAAAGATGCTCCAAGAAGGGCTCCAAGTGGAATCAGGCGGCTGTGGTCTGTTCCAAAAAGGATTCGCACAACATGGGGAATCACAAGTCCCACAAACCCGATGACTCCGGCACAGTATACGGCAAATCCGATCATCACAGAAGCGATCACCAGATAAAAAGTCCTTAATCTGTGCAGGTCTGTTCCCAGGGTAATGGACACCTCGTCTCCCAGAAGCATCAGGTTCAGACTGCGGTATTGTGTAAGAAAAAGCACCACGCACACCAGGGTAACCAGCAGCATCACGCTCACTCTTGACCAGTTTGCACCTGCAAGGCTTCCCATGGTCCACTTCATTACTTCTGTGGCACCGTTTTTATCATTTGTAATGTAAATTACAAAATTGGAAAAAGCAGAACATACTGCACTGATGGCCATTCCGGCAAGGATCAGCTTGGCGGAAGTGGTCTTGCCTCCCATGTTGGCAATGGCAATTACCGCAAAGGAGGTAAGCATAGCTCCGATAAATGCACAGATTCCCACTGAATTTCCGCCCAGAAAGCTTCCGATGCCAAGCATGATCGCCAGTGTGGCGCCAAGAGAGGCACCGGAAGAAATTCCAAGCACATAAGGGTCTGCAAGAGGGTTCTGCACAATTGCCTGCATCACCACTCCGCATACCGAAAGAGCCATTCCGATTGCAAGTGCGAGCAGCACCCTTGGAAGGCGGATCAGCCATACCACATCATGCATAGCCCCTTCTCCATAGGAGGCAAGGCTTTTGATGTGAAACAGCTTGTACAGGATGACACTGTACACATCCTTCAGGGACAGATCCGCATTTCCGAAGGTAACTGCTGCCAGCACGGAAAACACCAAAAACAGTATCAGGAAAATAAGTACCGCCGCATACATGGTTGTGCGGACAACTTTTTCTTTTTTCACTGTTTTTTCCTCACTTAGTCAATTGTTACGTCCGGATATAATCCTTTTGCAAATGTCTCAATTCCGTCCTGAGTACGGGTTGCACTTGCGTACATCTCGCTAAGCATGATCGGATAAACACGTCCGTTCTTTACTGCATCAAGGCTCTGAAGAGCTTCGTCGTCCTGGATCACTGCCAGCTGGCTGTCCATAACGCTCTGCGGATCATCTCCTGCATATGGCATATAAACTACGAAAATAACGTCTGGGTTTGCTGCAATGATGTCTTCTTTTCCAACTGTGGAAGCATCCGGGTTGGCAAGTGTTGCACCAAGCTGTGTTACCATATCTCCGCCAAGGCTGTTTGCGCCGTAGTTTGTGATATCCTCTCCTAATGGCTCAAGAACCATAACGGTTGGCTTCTCTTCTGCATCTTTTGTTGCCTCAAGAGTTGTGTTGATCACGTCTTTGATGTTGTCTACGATTGCTTCTGCTTTATCCTGAACGTCAAAAATCTTACCGATATTCAGAATGTCTGTGTACTCGTTCTCAAGAGTTCTTGCTCCGCCAGGACGGGTGTTGGAGTTGTAATAGGTATTGCAGCCCTTGTCGATCCAGTTGGTTACGTTTCCAAGGTTCTTATCTGAGAACAGGGAGCTCCAAGAAAGGATCATATCTGGCTCAAGCATGGTTACAGTTTCAAGGGAAGGGGTAAATTCATCAAGATAATTGGTTTTGGAGAATGCTTCTTTGAGATCATCCGGAACTTCGTTATCAAGACCAGCTGTTGCTACAAGGCGGTCCTCAAGACCAAGTGAGAGCATAGTCTCAATGCTTCCCTGATATACAGCGATCACTTTCTCCGGTGCTTTTTCATAGGTAGTTTCGATTTCGTTTCCATCGTAATCATAGGTTGTGATGGTCAGCGGATACTCTGTCTTGGTGCCTTCCTCTGTGCTCTCTTCTGCGTCAGCTGCCGGCTGGTTGTCTTCCTTGATTGTCTCAGAGTCTGCACGCTCTGCTGCGTAAACAACCGGGCTTGCGGATACGGACAGGGTTGCTGCCATTGCAAGTGCCATGATTCTTCTGGTTAATTCTTTGTTTTTCATTTCTTTTTCCTCTCTTTTCGTTTGTTTGTGATGATATCGTCTGTAAACGACATCTCCGTTTTGTAACCGAAAAGATGGGGCTTCAAAAAAGCTGTTATCTCTAACAGCCAAAAGGGATACTTTTAACGGAAGCTCCTTCTTACTTTGTCAAGCAGGTTTCCTGACTTACAGGTTCTAAAGCGTATATAAAAACGCTCTGGTGGTTTGCTTCGCCTTCTCACATGTATGTATGCAATGGCATTGTGAAGCGTCCCTTCTCTGTATACAGTGGCCGCAACCGTCCAGGCTCTTGCCCTGGTTCCCTCTCGCAGTATTTTATAAACTACTGTTCACTTAACAAAAATTCAATTACTTTGCCATTCTAGCACACCGTTCTTTTAAATACAACTCTTTCATCCAAAAATAATTTTGGAAAATAAAACATTTTAGGCTCTGCAATTTTCCTTTACCGAAAAAATGCAGAGCCTGAAAATTCACGCCGTATTTATCATGATATAAGCTGGCAGCACATAAACCGATTCAAAATGGAAATCCGTTTCTTATGATCAATACAGGTAATCCTTATTTACATAACCGTACTTCATAAGGCCGGGTGAATATACATACCAGTACTTGGAATCACTGGAATCGATCACCACTACGGAATCACCTGTGTAAAGTTCTCCGATCTCATTGGACTCGTCGTAGCTCATGGCAGAGCGAAGTGCCAGATAACCCTTAGATACGCTGACAGACTTGCTGGTAAATGTGCTGCCGCCTACCAGGTAGTCTTTGTTTACAAAACCGTTCTTATCGTACTTCGGAGAATATACGTACCAGTATTTGGGATCGCTGGTCTCCAGAAGCTGAACTACATCTCCGGTGTAAAGCTCGCCGATCTCATTGGAAGCATCGTAGGCCTTCATGTTGCGGAGTGCCAGATAGCCTTTGGATACGCTGACCATTCTGGTCTCACCGAAATAGCTGGTTCCCATGTCCATGTTCTCATTGGTATACAGATACTCCTGATTCACGAAGCCGTAGCAGTTCAGCTTCGGAGAGTATACATACCAGTACGTAGAATCACTGCTGTCGGAAACCCACACGGTATCACCGGAATAAAGCTTGCCGATCTCATTGGCAGAGTCATAAGCGGCCGCATCCCGAAGTGCCAGGTAGCCTTTCTCCACACTTACCGTCCACATGGTATCATAGGCAGATACAGAGGAAGAAATGGAGTTCAGATAATCGTTATTTACGTAACCGAAGGTATCGTACTTCGGTGAGTATACGTACCAGTAGCCGGTAGCTCCGGTGTAGTCCATTACTTCTACCAAATCTCCATTGTAGAGCTCGCCGATCTCATTACTGCTGTCAAAGGATGTGTCTGTGCGAAGTGCCAGATAGCCTGTGGCAACGTTCACCTGATAGGTATCACAGGAAGCCTTCGCATCCTCTGGCATTCCGAAAATGGAAAAGGTGATGGCTGCGGCTGCAAGGACAGGTAAATACAATTTCTTCATCTTTGTCATAGTAAAATCCCCCTTTTTATAATTCTGCATGACTGTGATGGTTACTGTTAGGTTCGAAACAGCAGTTGCAATTATCTGAAAATTGTTTATTGTCGCATCATATATATGAAAATTATAACGGATTTACTCTATTATGACAAGTATTTTATCGGCCGATATTTCGCTGCTCCGTTTTTTCTTATTTTACAACATCCTGATCCGAATCCTGTAAATCAGCTTTTTCATCGGATGTCTGCGCATCACCTTCTGTATCAGAAGTCTGGGGAGCAGATGCCTGGGATGAGTCTTCGGAAGTGTCCGAGTCATTGGAGTTGGTTTGACCGCCAGGGGCCCCATTGCCTCCCGGACCACCTGCAAAACCACCATTTCCACCTGGGCCATTTTCGTTGCCTGGGCCACCGTTTCCGCCTGGGCCACCGTTTCCGCCTGCAAAACCGTTCTCGTCTCCCGGGCCACCGTTTCCGCCTGCAAAACCATTATCGTCTCCCGGGCCACCGTTTCCGCCTCCTCCGCCTGAAAAGGTACCCATTATGCTAAGGTCAATGTCTGAACCGTCAATCAGGCTGGAAGAATCCTGCTGCTGTCCTTCGTCTGTGGATGGAATGGTACCGTCCAGCTGGCCGCTGACGCTTTTGGCGCGAAGATTTACCACTTCTGTCAGCAGATTTGCAGCTTCGTCATACTCTTCATAGGTGTAAAAAGCAGTGGGGTCATCTGCCACCAGGTCGTCGATCTGGCTGCGGATCCTCTCATAGGTTTTCTCAAACTCACCGCCATTCACATATTTTTCCACCAGTTCGTTCAGGTATTCATGATACTGTTCCAGATATTCCTCATTTTCCAGTAATGCATCGAAGAAGTTCGTGATAGAAAACGGAGTGTCAATGGCATCGTTGATCACAGATGTTGCCCCGGAGGACTGTCCTCCCATTCCACCGCCCATGGACATGCCGCCAAAGGAAAGGTTGTAGTCCCATGGCAGGATGTTCAGCCTGCCGTTATATTCATACAGGTAATAATTATGGGCCATAGTGCCGGAGAGGCTGTCATCATTTACCACGAAGGTGTGAACTGCCATATACTTCAGTATATTATCCACATCCATGTAGGTTTCCAGGTCTGTGCCTTCGCTGATGTTTTTCAGGGCTTCTACTACCCGCTTGTGGT
>CAVJRB010000222.1:6234-9716 GCA_963651655.1 bacterium
TGGTCTTTTTTGCCGGTATCTGTGATTTCACCATCCCAGATCGTGGAATAGCTGTCAAGGTCGTCATCTGTGTAATTCAGATCTGCGCCGCCATTTCCACCCATGGCTCCCATTTTACCTTTATCCTCGGAGAAATCCTCCTCACCCGGAGTCTCTCCCATCTGCGGCCCACCGCCGCCACCTGGGAAATCCCCCATCTGAGGCATGTTATGATCACTCTCCTCTGAAGACGCACTCTCAGTATCTGAAGTTTTTGTATCTGTACTTTGAATATTATCTGCTTTTTTTACAGAATCTGTCTGTTCATTCTTTTCTTCTGCATCCGAAGTATTGTCATCCGCAGACGCATCATCTTTCACAGTATCTTCGCTATCCGAGCCTGTAGTTTCTTCCTGATTTTGCTGTTCTGACGCATTCCCCATATTGCCTGGGAAATCCCCCATTTGAGGAACATTATCCCCATCCGGCATCTCGCCCATCTGCGGGAAATCATCTCCATCTGGTTTTTCCCCCATCTGCGGTCCGCCGCCATCTTCTCCATCTGCTCCGCCGCCGACGCCCATGCTTTCCGGCTTATACAGATTTCCATCCTCGGTTCCGTAGTTACGCAGCATAAAGCTGTCCTCCACGGCTTCCAGGGCCAGATAAACGCCCCAGTAATCTCCGTTTACGCATATTTTTGCATAATTATATAAGGAAGCATCCACGCCAAGATACTGGTACATGTCATAGACGATTGCCTCTTTCATGTTGGTAGCATCTGCGTAATTGTTGTTCAGGATCAGCTTATCCAGCCCGTAGCAGGTCTGCCCTTCTATGTAATGGTCGAATTCCAGCTTAAAGCTGTATCTGTCCGTATCCGGGTCATTTGCAATGGAAGAAAGACTGGTATTTCCCTTTGGCCGGATTCCCACGGAATAAAAGGTCTTGCCGTTTACCACCACATCGCAGGAATAATATTCTTCGGAAATGGCATTTTCCAACATATCATTCCAGTCATCCTCGTCCATAAGAATGTCAATGTCCATAATCTGGTCTGTGTCAAACAGCTTGCTTTCATATTCCATTGCAACTGCATTATTTCCGTAAACAGCCTGAAGCTTCTGGGAAAAAGCGCAGGCTAAAAGGCACAGAACCACTGCCGCAGCCATGATTACAGACGCAATCTTTGTCATGTATTTATTTGTAACCATGTGCTTCTCCCTCCTGTCAGGACATATATTCACCGTTGTAGCTTACCAAAGCCACGTTTTCCACACCTGCGATCTCATTGAGGCGGTTTACAAATGCAGTTTCCCCGTCTTTCATGCGGATTTCTGCTGTAAACTCAATTCCCTGCGCATTCACAGTTTTGGATTTTACTGCATATTTTTTCACAGCTTCCTTCATAATGGAAAGGGCCGTATTCTCTGCGTTCTCATCCTGGCAGTTCAGGATCAGCAGGTACGGATTGTCATGCACTTTTTTGTTGGCAAAAAGAATCAGGATCACGCCGATGATTGCAGAGCCGATCACGGCCAGGGGCAGCATGCCTGCGCCGATTACAATTCCGGAAGCCACTGCCCAGAACAGATACACAATTTCCATCGGCTCTTTGATCGCCGCACGGAAACGCACAATGGAAAGTGCACCTACCATACCAAGGGACAGCACCACATTCGACGTTACTGCCAGAATTACCAGCGTGGTCACCATAGTCATCCCCACAAGGGTCATGGCAAATCCCGTGGAATACATCACGCTGTTAAATGTCTTCTTATAAACTACAAAAATAAACATTCCGATCACCAGCGCCGCCACCATGGCAATCAGAGTGTCCACTGCTGAAAATTCTGTTATACTTTCCAGAAAACTGGATTTAAAAATATCATTAAATGTCACTTTACAATTCCTCCTGTATTATCCATAATTCCTGCATGCCCCATACTTGGAAAAGGACTGCTGCCGCACTTCGTCCATCTGGATCAGATCCTGTATTACCCTGGGCAAAAATGCATCGTATTTTACTTCCATGATCATTTCCCCCGGACACTGCACGGCTTCCACATCATAGACCTTCTCTTCCAGAAATTTCTGGTGGTACATGGTAGTCCGCACGTTCCAGTCAAAGGTGATCCGCACATTTCCGGCTGCATAAATATACGGCTCTCTTGTATAGGAAACAAGTACCCTGGGCTTTAGCTGCTGATACTTCATTTTCCCGTAAAGCTCCAGAACCAAAGCAGAAGGATGATTTCTCATCCAATCCAGATCTCCCGCAAGAAGCCATCTGCACTCCTCTTCCTTTAAGCCTGCGCTTACTTTCATGCAAAGATTGTTATCTTTTATTTTCTTTTCCAGAGTAATCTGCGTGAAATTATCATTATAGTAGCGAATCCGGAACTTTTCCCTTTTCGCCACGCCGTTTACTTTTTCCCGAAGCGCCTTATCCTGCACATTGTCAAAATAAATGCTGCGAATCTGATAGGTCCCATCCGTCCCTGTGTGCGGATCTGTTTTCATCACCTGACGAAAACGGCTTCGAAGCTGCAGATACTGCCAGTAAGTAATGTTATATTTCAGCTCATGGCGATAATGGCCTGCCGGCCTTATCACGCCTGCTTTTATTTCCTTTGCATCCATCCCTTTTACCTCCCTTCCCGGAACCGCCGACCCAAAATTCCAGACCGTCCCGATCGTCTTTTGAGATTATAGAAGCCCAACCTGAAATGAACCTGAAAAACTCTGTGACCATTCTGCGAAACTTGCAGCACCTTCCAACTCCCCGCTAATGAAAAGCGCCTCTTTCAAAGCATACAAAAAAGACCTCATGCTCTCAAAACAGAAAACACAAGGCCTCTTTCTCAATTTTTCAAATAAGCTTTATCCGGCAAAATATTTCTCATAGAACTCCGCTGCAGGACATGGCTTAGAATAGTAATATCCCTGCAGAAGCTCCGGCTGATAGCTCTGTACCACAGCCAGAATCTCCTCATTCTCCACGCCTTCCACGCAAACCTGAATCTTGGTCTGCTTGCTTAAGTTCATAATATATTCCAGAATTGCCTGATCCATCTCGTCATCCTGAATGGAACGCACAAAAGTATGGTCGATCTTAATCAGCTGGGGCTTCAGCTTGCGAAGCAGTGCAATGGAAGAATACTCCGTGCCAAAATCATCCAGCGCCATCTTAATTCCCAGATTCTTGAAATATTCAAAATCATCCTGCAGCCTGTTTGGATCTGAAATCTTGCAGCTCTCTGTAAGCTCCAGGATCAAAGACTGGGCTGGTATCTGGGATTCCTCCAGAATCCTGGTGACCATCTCACGAAATCCCGGCTGCAGCATCTGAATATAGGAAACATTCACAGAAATTACGAAATCCGGATTCTCCTTCTGCCACAGAACCGCCTGGGCAAGAGCCGCGTTCAAAAGCCACTCTCCCACCTCTCGGATGGTTCCGTCCTCTTCCAGAATGGGAATAAACTCCATAGGGGAAACCA
>CAVJRB010000223.1:0-8220 GCA_963651655.1 bacterium
GACGGAGTAAAATCCCGAAATTCACCGTTGTCTGTACCAGCACACCTGGGGGAAATCGTCCGCAACTTAAAAGAGGCCGTCATGAGGTATTCCCTCACAACAGCCTCCCTTTAAGGAGTTTGCTTCACGATCTCTTATATGGCGTTAAGAATCCGTCTTGCATTATCAATTCTTTCCTGCGTTGGAGGTTTCACGCCCTCCAGCGGATATGGGATTCCCAGCTTTTCCCATTTAAAAATACCAAGCGTATGATACGGAAGAACTTCCACGCGCTCCACGTTTCCCAGTGTCTGGATAAAGTCTGCAAGCTGGTGCAGATACTCATCCTTGTCACTGCCTCCCGAAACCAGTACATGGCGAATCCACACAGGTTTCTTCATATCGGAAAGCTCCCGGGCCATAGCCAGAATATTCTGGTTGGTGTGTCCCGTAAGCTTTATATGCTCCTGCTCATTGATCTGTTTGATATCCAGAAGCACAAGGTCTGTGTATTTCATCAGTTCCAGCCATTTGGAATGCCATGGTTCCTTCGTGGTATAAGGATTTCCGCTGGTATCCAGGGTGGTATGGACTCCTGCTTCCTTTGCCTTGCGGAAAAGCTCTGTAAGAAAGTCCATCTGCAAAAGGGGTTCCCCGCCGCTCACCGTGATACCGCCTTTCTCTCCCCAGTAGGACTTAAAGCGAAGCGCTGTTTTCAGAAGCTGATCCGTGGTATATTCTTTCCCGTCCGTCATATTCCAGGTATCCGGATTATGGCAGAACTGACAGCGCATAGCGCAGCCGGAAAGAAAAATTACATATCTCACTCCGGGTCCGTCTACAGACCCGAAGCTTTCCAGAGAATGAACATAGCCTTTTAACATCTTAAAATCCTTTGCAATTACATTGTCTCGTGGCAGGTTCTGGCAATAACATCCAGCTGCTGCTCTCTTGTCAGATCGATAAATTTAACTGCATAACCGGAAACACGGATAGTGAAGTTTGCATACTCCTCTTTTTCCGGATGCTCCATAGCATCGATCAGTTTCTCTTTTCCGAATACGTTAACGTTCAGGTGATGTGCACCCTGATCAAAGTATCCGTCCAGTACATGAACAAGGTTATCTGTACGCTCATCATCAGTATGTCCAAGAGCGTCCGGATTAATCGTCTGTGTATTGGAAATTCCATCCAGTGCATCCTCATAGTCAAGTTTTGCAACAGAGTTCAGGGAAGCAAGAAGTCCGTTCTGCTCTGCGCCGTAGGACGGGTTTGCACCAGGTGCCAGCGGCTCGCCAGCTTTTCTTCCATCCGGAAGTGCTCCTGTAGCCTTACCATAAACAACGTTGGAAGTAATGGTAAGAATGGATGTGGTTGGCTTGGAATCACGGTAGGTATGGATATGTTTCAGTTTATCCATGAATGTGGAAAGCAGGTTTCTTGCGATCTCATCTGCTCTGTCATCATCATTGCCGTAGCGTGGGAAATCACCCTCAACCTGGAAGTCAGTTGTGATTCCGTCCTCATCACGGATAGCTTTTACCTTGGCATACTTGATAGCAGACAGGGAGTCTACTACATGAGAGAATCCAGCGATACCAGTTGCGAAAGAACGCTCAACCTTGGTATCAATAAGAGCCATCTCAGCTGCCTCATAATAATATTTGTCATGCATGTAGTGGATCATGTTCAGGGTTCCTACATACAGATGTGCCAGCCAGTCCATCATCTGGTCATATTTCTGAATAACCTCATCATAGTCAAGGTACTCGGAAGTGATCGGCTTGTACTCCGGTCCTACCTGAGTCTTTAACTTCTCATCAACACCGCCGTTGATTGCGTAAAGGAGGCATTTTGCAAGGTTTGCGCGAGCTCCGAAGAACTGCATTTCCTTACCTGTCTCAGTAGCAGATACACAGCAGCAGATGGAATAATCATCGCCCCAAACCGGACGCATAACATCATCGTTCTCATACTGGATGGAACTTGTTGTAACAGAAATATTAGCAGCATATTTCTTGAAGTTCTCAGGCAGCTTGGAAGAATACAGAACTGTAAGGTTTGGCTCCGGAGCCGGTCCCATATCCTCAAGAGTATGAAGGAAACGATAGTCGTTCTTTGTTACCATATGACGTCCGTCAACGCCAATACCGGCAACCTCAAGAGTTGCCCATACCGGGTCACCGGAGAACAGCTGGTTGTAAGACTCGATTCTTGCGAATTTTACCATACGGAATTTCATTACCATGTGGTCAACAAGCTCCTGAGCCTCTTTCTCTGTGATCACGCCGTTCTTAAGGTCTCTCTCAATATAGATATCAAGGAATGTAGAGATACGTCCAACACTCATTGCAGCACCGTTCTGAGTCTTGATTGCTGCAAGATATCCGAAGTACAGCCACTGGAATGCCTCATGTGCGTTCTTTGCAGGCTGGGAAATATCATAGCCGTAGATCTTCGCCATTTCCTTCATTCCCTTAAGGGCACGGATCTGGTCTGCGATCTCCTCACGAAGCTGGAAATCATAACGTCTCATTCCCTGACGGTCGCTTGCTGCGAAGTCTCTCTCTTTGCCTTCGATCAGAGCGTCAATACCGTACAGAGCCACACGTCTGTAGTCACCTACAATACGTCCGCGGCCGTAGGTATCCGGAAGTCCGGTAAGGATGTGGCTGTGACGTGCTCTTTTCATCTCTGGTGTGTAGATGTCAAATACACCCTGGTTGTGTGTTTTGAACTCATACTTGGTAAACATGTCGTGGATCTGAGGATCTACCTTGTAGCCGTACATCTCGCATGCCTGCTCTGCCATTTTAATTCCGCCGTATGGCATAAAAGCACGTTTCAGAGGCTTGTCTGTCTGAAGACCAACTACCTTCTCAAGGTCTTTCAGATCCTCATCAATGTATCCAGGTCCATATGCTGTAAGACCTGTAACAACCTTTGTCTCCATGTCCAGCACACCATTGTTGGCACGCTCTGCTTTCTGCAGCTCCTGCAGCTTGCCCCACAGTTTGTCTGTAGCCTCTGTTAGGCCTTCCAGGAAGGAGTCGTCTCCGTCATAAGGGGTATAATTGTGACGGATAAAATCTCGAACATTGATCTGTTCTTTCCAACGACTGCCATTGAAGCCTTCCCACTGTGCAAAATCTTTCATTCTTGTACCTCTTTCTTTATATTTTGTAGTTCTCCGCGTATATTGAAGAATAGTTATTGGTTTAACAATTGTTAGTATACGGTATTGTTTTTTCCCCGTCAATCGGTTTGGAACATGCTTTTAATAAAATACAATTTGAATGTAAAAATATGGAATTTACAGGACATAAGTCCTATATTTCAGACTTTCCAGATGCCCCGCATGCACTCTCTTCCCATATGATCCCAATTCATTCTGATAAATATTCTCAGCAGTATCTTTGATAATTTTTATCAACATAGTGTAAGAGGCAAAATTCCTCTGCCCCTTACATCAACGCCTTTTATTTGGGACAAAAGTCCCTTATTATATTTCCCTTAAATCTGTAACGCAGCCTCAAATGCATCATTTACTGCAACTACTGCATTTCCCGGAGCTTTCGCAGCTTCGCCGATCACAAGTACCTGCGCAGCCACCTTCTCTGCGTTTTCCTTTAATGCACCGTTTGCTCTTGATCCCATGGCAAGCACCACATTGTCATAGCCCCGAAGAGAGCCTTCTGTGCCATCTGCAAGGGTATAATCCACACCGTCTGTGTAGAAATGCCCAACCTTTGCGCCAGGGCAAAGCTGCACATGATTTTCTTCAAAGTTTTTGAAAATATATTTGCGGCTTTCTGCAGTTACATCACCGGCGATCACATCCTTCATCTCGATAATGCCCACCTGATGGCCTCGTTCTGCAAGATACTCCGCTGCCTCGCAGCCAACCATTCCGCCGCCAACTACAAGTACTTTTGCTCCCATCTGGGCTTTTCCGTCCAGAAGGTCCTGTGCTGTTACGTAGCCGCAGTCAACGAGTCCCGGAATCGGAAGCACCAGCGGATTGGAACCAGTTGCTACAATGATGGTATCTGGTTCCAGTGCACGGAGAGTTTCCTCATCTGCCTCTGTGCTGCATCTTAAATCCACTCCTGCATTTTGGCATCTTACAATAATGGAACGAATCACTTCCGTCAGCTGTCCTTTTCCTGTTGGATAGGCTGCTATACGGAAGTTTCCCCCAAGCTCTGCTTCTTTTTCCAGAAGGATGACCTTATGTCCCCGAAGCGCACACAGCCATGCCGCGTAAAGTCCGCCAGGGCCGCCGCCCACTACCACAACCTTTTTCTTTTTGTCAGCAGGAATAAGTTCTGCTTCTCTTCCCACGCATGGGTTTACCGCACAGGTGATAGGCTTTCCTGCAAACATGTTCGGAACACAGCCAAGAAGGCAGCCAATACACGGTGCCAGGGTCTCCAGCTGTCCGTTTAACGCTTTATTTGGAAGGTCAGGGTCTGCAATGCTCTGACGGCCAAAGGCGATCAGGTCTGCGCGGCCCTGTTTGACCAGAAGTTCTGCGTACTGAGGCTCTGTGAAACGGCCAACTGCAATTACCGGAACAGAAACGGCGCGTTTGATCTCTGTTACAAGATCCCCGTTAAAGCCGCCATGAATCAGGCCAGGGGCCCACATAAATTCATCGTGGAGGTGGACGGCACGGGTTACATGAAGAGCATCCACACCGCATTCCTGTTCCAGATATGCAGCTACCGCTGCAGCGTCCTGTACGCTTTGTCCGCCCTCAACCTCATCGCTTGCGTTGATTCGGCAGAGGATTGGTAAATTTCCGCCTGTTTTTTTGCGGATATTTTCAATAATCAGACGAGGCAGGCGCATTCTGTTTTCAAAGCATCCGCCAAACTCATCTGTTCGATTGTTGGTGCGCTGAGAGATAAAGGTACTTACCAGATAACCATGGGCACAGTGTACCTCTACCATATCAATTCCAGCCAGCTGGGCACGGCGGGCTGCATCCCCGTAGCATTCAATGATCCTGTAAATTTCCTCATTGGATACAGCTTCCGGAACCTCTCTGCCCTTTGCTGCTGCCATACGGCTTGCCGCTTTTAAGGGGTATCCGGTAAGCTTTGAGTTTCCCTCCGGGCCCGCATGCTGCAGCTGGATGGAAACCTTTGCCCCGTAGGAATGACAGGCGTCCGCCACACGGCGGAAGCTTTCAACGGTGTCATCTGTGAAAAGGCAGGGCTTTCTTGGACCGCCCTTTGCCTCTTCATAAACCACTGTGGATTCAATGGTGATCAGTCCGAAGCCGCCTTTTGCACGGGCTGTATAATAGGCAAGGGAGCGATCACTTAAAGTACCATCTGTATTTGCAAAATTGTTTCCCATAGGCGGTACCACGAAACGGTTCGAAACAGTTACAGTACCTATTTTTACTGGTGAAAACATATTTGGAAATTTCATTTTCAACACCTCTCTTAGTGATTATGTAAATGATCAAGAAAAGAATTTCTCCAGAACTTCCTGTGCAGGCATATCCTTTCCGGTAAACAGCTTAAATGCCGCAACTCCCTGCCATAAAAGCATTCCAATGCCTCCAACTGCTGTACAGCCTGCTTCTTTGGCTTCTTTGATCATGCGTGTCTCACGGGGATTGTAAACAGTATCTGCAACCACCAGCCCACTGCGGAACAGGGACGGATTGATCAGGGTCTGTTCATCCAATGGCTTCATTCCTACTTTTGTTGCATTTACAAGAATGTCGCATGCGTCCACAGCCGCTTTTAATGCTTCTGCATCTTCCAGCGGATGAATGGAGGTTTTGCAGCCTGGCACTGCCTCGGAAAGCTTTTTCACGGTCAGCTCGCCGTTTGCATAAAATTCATCCCTGCGGTTAAAAATGCTGATTTCAGAAACGCCGTCCAGTGCAGCCTGCACGCAGATTGCAGTTGCAGCGCCGCCTGCTCCAAGAAGCACCATTTTCTTTCCTGTAATTTCAACGCCATGCTCCTGAAGATTTCTTACAAAGCCAACGCCGTCTGTGTTGTGTCCAGTCAGTTTGCCTTCTTCATCTACGGTAACCGTATTGCATGCACCGATCAGGCGTGCTGCTGGAGAAATGTCATCCAGGTAGTCTGCCACCTTTGTTTTGTCAGGCATGGTGATATTGAATCCGCCTGCTCCAAGAGTTTTTAATGCCTGTACCGCATCGCCTGTTTTTTCCAGCGGCACGTCGAATGCAAGGTAGGCTGCGTCGATTCCTGTTTTTTCAAAGCTGTAGTTGTACATAGCCGGGGATCCGGAATGGCCTACCGGGGATCCGATAAGGCAAAAAAGTTTTGTATGTCCTGAGATTCTGCTTTCCATAATTTTGTTCCTCCTGAATTTTGGTTTTCTCTGTTTTTATTTTTTTAATGTGAAGATTGTTATTTTTCCAGTACTTCCGGCCATACCTGCTCAAGTACTTTTCTGGTGGCCTCATAGTTGGCTTTGGCAGCCTGTGCAACCCCTGCGCTTAAAACCTCGTCGCTGATTACTTCTACTCCCATAACCTTTGGTTCAATGCCTTTTTCACGGATCATTTTTACAAATCCGGCGGTATCGCCATGGCCGGTTCCAGGCATCATGCGGTCATGCATGGACTCGTCGCGAAGAACCGGGACTGCATATGGATGTGCCTGTACGTCATTGATCTGGATGGAAACAACTTTTTCTGCCGGAACTTCTGCAAGAACAGACGGATCGTAGCTCTGTCCTGCACGGATCCAGTGCCAGGAATCCAGGATCAGCTTGGCATTGTCGCAGCCAGACTCTTTCACAACCGCCCAGGCTTTTTTCACATCCGGAAGTCCGCTGTAAGGCATTGGCTCCACACCGATGGTGTATTTGCCTGCACGATGGCAGAGCTCGCGAAGCTTCTGCGCTGTATACTCTACGGAATAGTTTTCCATCAGGCCGCAGTTGATGTGGTTTACGCCAAATAAGTCACACATGTGGAAGCACATCTGCTCTTTGTATTTCTGCTCATAGGAACGGTGCTCCTCGGCCCACTGGACAATATACTCAACCTCTGTTACCTGCATGTCATACTTCTTCAGGATTGCAAGAATGTCCTCATCGAACAGGCCTTCGTTCAAAGCATCCACATAGGTCTCTGCGCGAAGTCCGATTCCTTCAAAGCCTGCCTCTTTGGCTGCTTTTACTCTTTCTTCGAAGGTGCACTGGTCTCCAAGTGTCCAGGAACTGATTGTGATCGGGTATTTCTTTGACATGGTAATCTTCTCCTTTTTATAAAACTGTATATTTTTCTGTAAATTTTCAGGCTTCATTCCAGATCTGCTTTAAAATGCTCTGGCAGACCTGCTTAATATCAAGATCGGATGTATCAATGGTAATATCTGCTGCAGCCTCATATTTGGGACGGCGCTGTTCCATCAACGCTTCGATGTCTTGCACATTCTTTTTATTCTGCAAAAGAGGCCTGTCATCGTTGTCCTTTACACGTTCCAGGATTACCTCCGGAGTCGCAGTAAGAAGGATCACAGTTCCGCAGCTGTGCATTACATCTACATTTTCCTGACGCATTGCAACTCCGCCCCCGCAGGAAATAATTCTCGCTTCTTCTGTGCAGCAGCTCTTCAGCAGGTCTGTCTCACACTTTCGAAAATAAGGCTCGCCTTTTTTCTCAAAAATTTCCGGAATAGTCATTTTTTCATTTTCGGAAATGTACTGATCCATCTCCACCACCGGAAGTTTCAGAAGAGTTCCAAGCCCAGCCGCAACCGATGATTTTCCGGCACCCATGAATCCTATTAAGAAAATATTGTTCATTTTCCAAGTTCCTCCAAATAAAATTTCTATAGTTGCTGGTTACTTGTTACGTTCTTTTTTCAGGCAAATATTCAGATATACAGCAAGCAAAATGCCAACGAAAGTCACAAACATATTAAAAAGCACTACCAAACGCGGTCCGTTTGTTCCGCCGGCATTTGTCAGGATACCGGCAATGCTCATAACCAGATAATTGGCTACGCTGGATGCGATCATTACTATGGATGTAATCACGCCGCGGTTCTTGGGGAACATTTCGTTTGCAACGGAAACAACCAGCTGCAGCACGCCGCCTGCGCCGAAGAATCCGATGAGAAATCCTCCAGCCAGCACCATAAACGGCTTCTGAATAAAGTAAACGGCTCCAAGTACGACCAGCGCTACTGTTGGATAAACCAGCATGATTTTTGCAGGCTCCACTTTCTTTTTCAG
>CAVJRB010000224.1:0-14641 GCA_963651655.1 bacterium
GAAGGGAAAACAGCGGGAAGGTACCGGAAAAACACCTGTAATCTGGGTGGAGGCCGCTTTGCATGGAGATGAATACGATGGGATCATTACGGTGATGCAGCTGTTGGAGGAGTTAAAACCGGAGCAGCTCGTAGGAAATGTGCTCCTGGTTCCAATCCTGAATGCTTCCGCCTACGAAGCCCAGGCAAATGGCAGTCCTGTAGATGGAGTGAACCTGAACCGGGTTTTTGACCGGGAACGCACTGGGGAAACCTTTTCCTATCAATATGGAGAAGCGGTATTGGGACTGATTCTGGGGATTGCCGATTATGTAGTGGATCTGCATGGAGGCGGACAGTATCTTGATGTGGATTCCTTTGCTTCTGTACCGGCACAGGCCAATGCAAAAATAGAAAAACTGGCAGAACAGCTGAAAATAAATTATATCTGCAGGCATCTGCAGAAGGGAATGCTGATCGAGAGGCTGATCGAAGAAGGGATTCCTGCAATTCTGCTGGAGAGTGGGGGCGGGCTTTCTGCATCGGAAGATACGGTAGGAACCCATAAGGAGAATGTCCTTCGGATCCTGAAGTATTTCGGTTTTCTTGATCGCCCATTGGCAAGGGAGAATGAGAAGAAACCGGTGCGCATTACCCAGGCAGAACATTTATATTTCCAGGAGCCAGGCGTGCTTTTGTACAATGCAAAGGTGGGGGATATTGTGAAAAAAGATGATCTGCTTCTTCAATGGGTGTCCACAACAGATGGAAAAAGGCATCAGCTGAAATGCCCTGTGGAAAAAGGAGTGGTTTTGTCAATCCATACCTCTGTGCAGGTTCGCAGAGGCGCCTATGCAGTTATGGTTGGCCATCTGGAAGGCTGAATGTAATGGCAAGAAAGCGGGTTTCCATACACGCTTCAAAATAAGAGGATAAAAGGAGATTATTATGAAAAGAATGAAAAAGTTTTTTGCAGCACTGCTTGCTGCGGCAGTAAGTGTAACATCTCTTAGCACAGGTGTTTATGCCTCCGCAGATGATGGAACCCTTGTGATTGCAAGGGCATATGATGCAGTTGGGCTTGACCCGGGATTCCTTACCGAGAATGCACAGATCGTAGACAACATTTTCGACCGTCTTGTCATGAGAGATGAAGATCTGAACCTGGTACCTGGACTTGCAACCGAGTGGAGCCAGCTGGATGACCTTACCTGGCAGTTCAAACTCCGTGAGGGAGTTAAGTTCCATAATGGGGAGGACTTTACCGCAGAAGATGTGAAATATTCTATCGACCGTGTCCTGGATCCGGAGGCAAATGCTCCTACAGCCAGCTACATTTCATCAGTAGACCATGTGGACATCGTAGATGATTATACGGTAAACGTAGTTACAAAAACACCGGATCCGTTGATCCCGACCCGTTTTAACCGTTATCCGACAGAAATTGTGCCGAAAGACTATGTGGAAGAAGTGGGAGAGGAAGCGTTTTCCGAAAACCCGGTTGGTACCGGTCCATACAAGTTTGTGAGCTGGGCAAAGGATGAGAAGATCGTTCTGGAAGCAAATGAAGACTACTGGAACGGTGCCCCAGAGATCAAAACGGTAGAGTGGAGATCCATTCCGGAAGCTTCCTCCCGTGTAAGTGCACTGGTTACCGGCGAGGTAGATATGGCACTGGGAGTTCAGCCAGAACAGCTTGAGACCATTGAACAGTCCGATATTGCAGATGTTTCGGTAGTAGAAAGAGGTGGAAACACCGTTTATATTGGCCTGAAAACAGACCAGGCACCATTTGACAACAAGCTTGTAAGACAGGCTCTGAACTATGCAATTGATGTGGATTCTATTGTTGAGTATGTCCTTGGCGGGGCAGCGGTTGCAACAAACAGCCTGATCGGACCGAAGGATACCGGTTATGCAGGAGAACCGGAAGGATACGAATATGATCCGGAGAAAGCGAAGGAACTTCTGGCTGAAGCCGGGTATCCAGACGGATTTGAGACAACCCTTGATTCTGTAAACTGGTATATGCACTGTGATGATGTAGCACAGGCTGTAGCTGGCATGCTGGAAGAGGTAGGAATCAAAGTGACGGTAAATTCCGTAGAAAGCTCTGTATACCGTACTTCTGTACCAAATGGTGAGCAGTCTGCAATGTACTTCTTAGGATGGAGCAGTACAAATACACTGGATGCAGATGCAGCAATCTATGCAGTGCTTCACTCTGGTGAAAGCTATTCAACCTACAGCAATGAGGAAGTGGATTCCCTGCTGGATGAGGCGCGTTCCTGCACAGATGAAGAGAAGAGAAATGAGCTTTATGCACAGATTCAGGACAAGGTGATCGAGGATGCCCCGAGAATCTTCCTGTACCAGGAAAATAAATATATTGGAATTAACAAAAATGTAAGCTTTACTGGCCGTCAGGATGATTCCATTCCGGTAACTTTCATTTCATTCAATAAATAACAGGATAAAGACGACAATTCAGTGCAAAAATGGGACATAGTCCCATTTTTGCATATTTTATGAAGAGGAAAAGATATGAAGAAATACTTGCTTCATCGTTTTATTCAGGCATTAATCACAATATGGGGAGCGATCACAGCGGTATTCCTGATGATACGTGTCACAGGCGACCCTGTGCGTATGATCCTATCTCCGGAAGCATCAGAAGAGCAGGTTGCGGCACTTCGGGAATCCCTTGGTTTAAACAAACCTCTGGGAAAGCAGTATCTTGACTATCTGTCAGATATCCTTCATGGAGATCTGGGAGATTCTTTTACGTATAATCAGTCTGCACTGAAGGTGTTGCTGGAACGTATGCCGGCAACCTTCCAGCTGGCACTTGCTGCAATCCTCATGGCCTGCATTGTGGGGATTCTGTTTGGAATCCTTTCTGTATTATTCAAAAATGGTATCATTGACGCAATTACGGGACTTTTTGTCACAACCGGACAGGCAATCCCTGTATTCTGGCTGGGAATCATGCTGATCATGGTATTTTCTGTGAAACTGGGACTTTTTCCAACATCAGGTGCAGATAAATGGAACTCCATTATCCTTCCGGCGATTTCCTTGGCAGCATATCCGGCTGCAACAGTAACCAAACTGATGCGTTCCAATCTTCTGGAAGTGATGGGACAGGATTACATAAGAACTGCCAGGGCGAAGGGTATGGGAACGTGGAGGATTATTTTTACCCAGGCGATCAAAAATGCTTTTATCCCTGTCCTGACGGTAATTGGCCTGGAGTTTGGTTCCCTGCTCGGAGGCGCGGTTGTAACCGAAACTGTTTTTGCATGGCCGGGAATCGGAAGAGTGATCATTCAGGCAGTATATGCCAGGGATTTCCCGCTGGTTCAGGCTGGAATCCTTGTAGTCAGCTTTGTTTTTGTATTTATTAATTTTCTGGTTGATGTAGGATATACCCTGCTGGATCCAAGAATCAAATATAATTAGGAGGGCAGCAGAAAATGAAAAAAAGTCTTCCGGGTTTGTTAAAAAGAAACTGGAAAGGGATTCTGGGCGCCGCCGTACTGGCTGTCATTATAGTGGCGGTTATCCTGGCACCGTTTATAGCCCCTTATGATGTGAACAAACAGTTTTTGGCAGATTCCATGAGTCCGCCGTCCCTGGAACCGGCAAGAAGCGGGAATATCCATCTTCTGGGAACCGATAACCTGGGCCGTGATCTTTTGACTAGGCTTTTGTATGGTGGCCAGATATCCCTGATGGTTGGATTTATGGCAATTGTGATATCAGGGGTGATCGGTGTTGTGCTGGGATTGGTTTCCGGATATTTCGGAGGGGTTGCAGACTCTGTTATCATGCGTCTGGCTGATATTCAGCTGGCGATCCCAAGTATGCTGCTGGCAATCGTGATGGCAGGAATCATGGGTTCCGGAATTATCAGTATTATCATCGTCCTGTCCATCACCGGATGGGTACAGTATGCCCGCGTTGTCCGTGGAAGTGTCCTGAAGGTAAAGGAAATGGAATATGTGCAGGCAGCAGTGTCAATGGGAGCCAGAAAAAGCCGTATCCTGTTTTGGTATATCCTGCCTAATATTTTTAACTCTGTTATTGTAATTGCAACACTCCAGATGGCTCGAATGATCCTGCTGGAAGCTTCCTTAAGCTTCCTGGGGCTTGGGGTCAATGTTGCGACACCTACATGGGGCAATATGATCAGTACAGGAAGAGATTACATTGCCACAGCAGGATGGCTTTGTGTAGTTCCGGGTGCTGCGATCATGGTGGTTATTATTGCAATTAATCTGCTGGGCGAGTGGCTTCGTGACACAATGGATCCCCAGATGAAAGTGTGAGGTAGAGGCAATGCTGTGGCTTTCAAAAGAAGATACCATCAGAGCCGGTGTGCTGGATATGGAACAGGCACAGAAGCTGGTGGAAGAAACCTTTTGCCTGTATGAAAAAGAGCAGGCCCTAAACGCTCCGGAGATTCCGGTGGTTCATCCTGATTTTGGGGATGGAAGGTTTTATTCACTGCCCGCATATGTGGGAGGAAACATACATACAGCCGGGCTGAAGTGGACAACCCTTTTTCCGGAAAATGAAAAACAGGGCAGTCCTGCATCCTGTACCTTGCTTGTTCTAAGTGATCCAAAGACAGGGATGCCGATGGCGGTACTGGATGGCTGCCTGATCAGTTCCATGAGGACCGGCGCTGTCAGTGCGGCTGCGTTTGCCAATTTATGCAAAATGGAAGTGAAAAAGGCGATCTGCTGCGGTGCAGGAGTGCAGGCAAGACAGCAGATCCGGGCGCTTTGTACCGTTAAGAAAGAATTGGAGCAGGTATA
This sequence comes from bacterium, assembly GCA_963651655.1. Lineage (GTDB taxonomy): Bacteria > Bacillota > Clostridia > Lachnospirales > Lachnospiraceae > Blautia_A. The sequence goes on from CAVJRB010000224.1 coordinate 4,802, forward strand.
TATTTGGGGAAGAGGAGAAGCAAAAGCCAGACGCCTGGCAGAAGAATTATCCGGTGAATTTCCCGGGATTTGCATTTGCAGCATAAAGGATTTCAGGGAAGTGATTAAAGAATGTGATGTTGTGATTGCTGCAACATCGGCAGCAGAGCCATATCTGAAAAAGGAATACTTCAGGGAAAACTGTTTTTACCTGCAGATTGGAATGAACGAGATTGAAGAAGCTGCGTTAAATGCATTTGATGCCATCATAAGTGATGATTTCGACAAAGGGATTGAAAAGAGCCGCCAGTCTGTGTACCAGGCCTATCGGAATGGGACGTTAAGACCGGGGATCCTGCAGGGAAACCTGCCGGAATATCTTCTAGGACAGCGGGATGCAGAACAGTGGAAAAATGGGAAACTGATGTTTGATGCGTTTGGCCTGCCAATCTTTGACCTTGCACTTGGTGCCAGGGTATATCAGCATGCCCGGGAATTGAAAATTGGGACAGAACTAATATTTTGATCAGGAGTGAATCTGATGAGAAACGATTTTGTATTAGAGATAAAAGATCTGACCACCTGTTTTTATACAGAAAATGGTCTGCTCCCTGCAGTGAACAAAGTGAACCTGAACCTGAAAAAAAAGGAAACACTGTGCATTGTAGGCGAATCCGGCTGTGGAAAGAGTGTTACATCCCTTTCGGTTATGCAGCTTCACGACAAAAAAACAGTGCGCTATACAGGCGGGGAGATTCTTTTCCAGGGAGAGGATCTTCTGAAAAAAACAGAGAAGGAAATGCAGAAAATCAGAGGAAACAGGATTGCGATGATATTTCAGGAACCTATGACGGCCCTGAATCCTGTTTATACCATTGGAAGACAGATTACAGAAGCAATCCGCATGCATCGCGATGTTTCCAGGAAAGAGGCAATGGTGCAGGCACTGGAGCTTCTGAACCAGGTCGGGATTCCGGATGCGCAAAAACGTCTGACACAGTATCCCCACCAGTTATCCGGCGGCCTCAGACAGCGAATTGCCATTGCAATGGCACTGGCCTGCCAACCGGAAATCCTGATTGCAGATGAGCCAACTACCGCGCTGGATGTGACAACACAGGCACAGATTTTGCGCCTGCTCAATGAACTAAAGGAAAATCGGCAGATGTCTCTGATCCTGGTAACCCATGACCTTGGTGTGGTGGCACAGATGGCAGATTATGTAGCCGTTATGTATGGAGGCAGGGTGGTAGAACTGGCTCCGGTAAAAGAATTGTATCGCAATCCTTTGCACCCATATACCAAAGGCCTGATGGATTGCGTGGTGAAAATGGACAGCGAAAAGGGCAGCCTGAAAACAATCGAGGGAATGGTTCCGGGACTGGCAGAACGGCACAAAGGCTGCGTATTCGCAAACCGTTGCCCGCTGGCATCACCAAAATGCAGGGAGTCAGAACCGGACTGGGTTGAAAATAAAGCTCACGGCGTAGCCTGCTGGGAAAGGCGGTAAGAAGCAATGGAAGAAAAAAAGACAATGCTTAAGGTACAGCATCTGAAAAAATATTTTCCGGTGTCTGGGAAAAAGACAGCCAGGGCTGTGGATGATGTAAGTTTTGCAGTACCGCAGGGCAAAGTATATGGGATTGTCGGGGAATCTGGCTGTGGAAAGACGACAATTGGAAAAATGATCGCCGGTATTTATGATCCCACAGAGGGGGAAGTACTTCTGGAGGGGAAATCCATATTTCAGAAAAAAGACAAGGCACTGGCAAAATTCTGCCGGAAAAATATACAAATGGTTTTTCAGGATCCCTATTCCTCTTTAAATCCGAAAATGCGTATTTCCAGGATCTTGGAAGAGCCGTTCATCATCCACGAAAAGGGAATGCCGAAAGCAGAACGGCAAAAAAAGGTTTTGGAGCTCCTGGAAATGGTAGGCCTTCCCCAGGATTCGCTGCGCAAGTATCCCCATGAATTTTCGGGCGGGCAGCGGCAGAGAATTGTGATAGCACGCGCCCTTGCCCTGAACCCCAAGCTTCTGGTCTGCGACGAGCCGGTATCCGCACTGGACGTTTCCATTCAGGGGCAGATATTGAAATTGCTGGAAAGATTGCAGGCCGAACTGGGAATAACGGTTATTTTTATTGCGCACGGACTGCATGTTGTGAAATATATGTCCGACAGGATTGGAGTGCTGTATCTGGGAAGAATGGTGGAAGAAGCTGATGCAGAGGAACTGTTTTCCCATCCGGGACATCCGTATACAGAACAGCTGATGGCATCCATTCCGGAAGCCGATCCTAATGTGAAAATGCCGGAACTGAAGCTGGAGGGAGAACTTCCAAGCATTTTGGATGTGCCAAAGGGATGCTGCTTCTGTACCAGATGCTCTTATGCGAAAAAGCGGTGCTTCGAGGAACGCCCGCAGTTACAGGAAATCGCACCGGGACACAAGGTGGCATGCTTTCGGAGGGAAACCATGTCAGACATGGAGGCAATGTAACGATGGAAATAAAAGAACTGGAAAATGAGATAAACCGCATTGTGAGGGAGAGCTATCCAAACGCATTCTGGGGAAGCTGTGCCCTGTGGGATGGCGTTTGTCTTGGAAACTATTCCCATGTGATCGTGACGGTTTTTCCATTTTCTGAAATGCTTACACAAAAGGGCTATCGGGAGCCTCATTTCCGGGAAATCCAGTACGCTACTTTTCCATACCGAAATGAATTTGAGGCGAAAATGGATGAGATGCTACAGAAGAATGGCGTTTTGCATCACGTAGTAGTCCTGCCTGATCTGAGTAAGACCATGACCGCTGAGTTTTCTGTAAAAGAAGCTGCGAGACGCGCCGGACTGGGATGGATTGGAAAAAACAATCTGCTGATCACACCGGAATTTGGTCCGAGGATTTCCATGTCAGGAATTCTTGTGGATGCACCGTTGGCAGATGGGGTACCTATGGACAAAAGCCATTGCGGCGATTGCCGCAAATGTGTGGATGCCTGTTTGTTTCAGGTACTCAGCGGTGTACAGTGGGAACCAGGAATTGCCAGGGAGCAGATGGTAAATTACCAGCTGTGCAGTGATGGAAGAAATCGTGCTAAGGCAACGAAGCTTGGAAGAAAGCTTGCCTGCGGAAAATGTATTGTATCCTGTCCAATGGGAACAGAAGAGGGATGGGAAGATTGGAGAGAGATAATGAACGGTTTTCAGAGAATACGGGCGGTTCTGGAAGGCAAGGAGGTAGATGTCACACCGATTGGTGGGTGGCAGCATAATTCTTTGATCGACCGCAATCCCCAGAAGATGATTGAAGGAACGATACGGTTTACAGAGGAAAATAACTGGGATCTGGTAAAAATCATGTCCCAGCCTCAGTACATGGGGGAAGCGTGTGGGGATGTGATCGAATTTCCCCAAAATGAGCCAGCCAGACTTTGCGGAATCACAAAAAAATTTGCTTTCTCTTCCCCGGAAGCATTGGCAGGACTGGAGCCGCTGACCCTGGAGAATCCTGTATTTGCCAGGGAACTTAAGGCAGCCAGGGGAATTGTGGATCACTACAAAGGAGAAAAGGTAGTGATTCCTACGTTTTTTACCCCGCTTTCCTGGCTGAAGCTTTGTACTTCACCAATCGAACGTGTAGAGGGACTTGATTACAGCAGCTATCAGGTGCCAACTGTGGCGGATTATATGGAAAAATATCCAGATGAACTGATGCATGGGCTGGAAGTGCTCCATGAAAATAACTTAAGGCTTGCGAAAGGGATGATTGACGCCGGTGTTGACGGATTTTTTTATTCAACGCAGTATGCGACCAGGGAGTTGATTAGTGAGGATGACTTTGAACGGTTTGAGAAACCGTTTCTTATGGATTTCCTGGAGAAAGTAAATGGTTACACCTGGTTCAATGTGCTGCATGTGCATGGAATCAAAAACCTGATGTTCGACCAGCTTTATCCGTGTAAGGCACAGGCATTCAACTGGGAGGATCATGTGCCGGGAGTCAGTGAGGAAGAACGTACTTCCATTTCGGAGGTGCGCAGTCACACAGACAAAGTGATCATGGCTGGAATTGAGCGCTGCTTGGATTTTACTTTTTCTTCCTCAACAGAGAAAATTAAGGAACAGTTCCAGGAGAGATACGAGAATGCCTGCCGCGAAGTTGGCGGCAAAAATTTCATATTTACACCGGGCTGTGGAATCCTTTCAAACAAGGGAATCAGCAAGGAACGGATCCAATTGATCCAGAAGGTGGTCAGGGGAATCTGATTTCTTTGTCATTTGTGCACGTTCCTCCACTCCCTGGGCGAAGCCCCATACACATTTTTAAAGGCGCGGGAGAAGTGGAGGGGATTTTCGTAACCTACGGCATGGCCGATGTCACTAATACTCAAAGCCGTCAGCTTCAGAAGCTCGGCGGCTTTTGTCATGCGGTAGCGGATCAGGAACTCCTGCGGGGAGCAGCCTGTGCTGGTGCGGAAAATCCGTCCCAGATAACTTCTGTTAATGCCACAGACAGCGGCAACATCCTCGATTGAAATGTCATTCTGGAAGTTCTGCTCAATGAAATTGATAGCTTCCTTGATATAGTAATCACTCATTTTGCTGGTGGCAGCAGGCCTTGGTGCAGGTGCAGACTGCATCAACAAATCCAGAAAAAGATACAAATGTCCCATCAGATGAAACACAGATTCTTCCGAATGGCTGGTAATATACAGCAGTTCATCCGCCATTTTTTTCAGAAGCTCTGCGGAGCGCGTACAATAAACTGGTGCATCAGCAGAAAAACCGCAGATATTCAGAATTTCCGTAGTTCGCAGCCCATCAAATTCCACCCACACATATTCCCAGGGAACATTCACATCTGCAATATAAGTCGTAATCTGTCCGGGAAAAATCATAAAACCCTGCCCGCCGCGAATCTGGTAGCTGTGATTTTCTCCCTTGGAATTGGCAGCCATTAGAGTTCCCATTCCAGAAAGTACATAATGAAACAGATAATGATTCCGTGCTGCCGGTCCAAATAAATGTCCGGGAGCACATTTTTCATGTCCATATTGATAGAGACATAAGTCAATGAAGTTCTCGCTGGGGAAAATGTGGAAATTGTTGTTCATATATTGGAAACCTCCTATCAAATGCATATATGTCTTAATGCGATATTATATTCCATTGTACCATAAAAATACATCATTAAGCTATAAAACAGGAAAAATAATGCTATTTAAGTGTTTATTTTGGTATGTTATGATATGAGTGTCAAAAGGTCTTTTGACACTGACATCATTATTATACTAGAACCAAACATTTTAGCATAGAAAAAAGGAGGCTCCCACACCATGTCAATCACATTCAACGAATCCACCCGCGTTTTCACACTGAATACAGCCCATTCCACCTACCAGATGCAGGCGGATGCCCATGACTACCTGCTGCATCTGTATTACGGTGCCAGAACTGCGGGGGAAATGGACTATCTTCTCGGATATGCGGACCGCGGTTTTTCCGGAAATCCTTATTCCGCAGGGATGGACAGAACCTATTCCCTGGACGCATTGCCCCAGGAATATCCCTCTCTTGGCACAGGGGATTTCCGCAATTATGCATTAAATATTGAGAATGCAGACGGCTCCTGGTGCTGTAATCCGGTTTATGCAAGCCACAAAATCACAAAAGGCAAATACACCCTGCCGGGACTTCCCGCTGTACGCGCACAGGAAGAGGAAGCCGAAACTCTGGAAATTCTGCTGGCAGACCAGAGTACAAATATGGAAATCCATCTTCTCTACGGCGTGCTGGAAAAAGAGGATATGATCACAAGAAGCGTCATTATTAAAAACGCAGGAAATGCTCCGGTAACCATAAGAAAAGCCCAGTCTGCGTGTCTGGATTTCCTTCACGGAGACTATGATCTGATCAAATTCTACGGCAGACATGCCATGGAAAGAAACATGGAAAGAGTCCCTGTTTCCCACGGAAGCATCCGCATTGGAAGCCGCAGAGGAACTTCCAGCCATCAGTACAATCCAGGTGTGATCCTTGCGCAGAAAAATACAAATGAGGACAGTGGAAGCTGCTACGGAATGCTGTTTGTATACAGCGGAAACTTCCTCTGTGAAGCAGAAAAAGATCAGTACAACCAGACCCGGATCCAGATGGGACTCACCGATGAACTGTTTGCATATCCCCTTGCGCCAGGGGCAGAATTTGCGGCACCGGAGGTTATTTTATCTTACTCAAACAAAGGACTTTCCAGGCTTTCCCAGCAGTATCATCACTGCATTATGAACCACATCTGCCAGGGAAAATACGTCCACGAAAACCGTCCAGTTCTGATCAACAGCTGGGAAGCTGCGTACTTTGACTTCACTGGAGACACCATTGTGGAGCTTGCAAAACAGGCAAAAGAGTTGGGAATCGACATGGTTGTCATGGATGACGGCTGGTTTGGAAAGCGAAATGATGACAATTCTTCCCTGGGTGACTGGCAGGTAAATGAGGAAAAATTAGGGGGAACGCTTGCCAATTTGATTGAGCGCGTAAACGCAGAAGGCGTGAAATTTGGCATCTGGATCGAGCCGGAAATGGTAAATGAGGACAGCGACCTTTACCGCAAACATCCGGACTGGGCTATCACCATTCCGGGCCGAAATCCTATCCGTTCCAGAAATCAGCTGATTCTTGATTTCTCCAGAAAAGAGGTTCGAAACTACATTTTTGAGCAGATCTGTGCAGTGCTGGATCAGGGAAAGATTGAGTATGTAAAATGGGATATGAACCGCAGTATGGCAGATGTATATGCCTCCAATGTGACCTATGATTACGTCCTGGGCGTATACGATTTTCTGGAAAAACTGACTTCCAGATACCCGGATATTCTGATTGAAGGCTGCAGTGGCGGTGGCGGAAGATTTGACGCCGGAATGCTGTATTACACTCCTCAAATTTGGTGCAGTGACAACACCGATGCCATCAATCGTACCCGGATTCAGTACGGTACCTCCTTCTTCTATCCGGTGGCAGCAATGGGCTCCCATGTGTCTGCAGTGCCAAATCACCAGACTGGAAGGGTGACAAGCCTTCATACAAGAGGTGTTGTGGCAATGTCCGGAACTTTCGGATATGAGCTGAATCCTGCACTTTTAAGTGCCGAAGAAAAGGCAGAAATCCGCACGCAGCTGGCGAAATACCGGGAGCATCAGGAACTGATCCGTGAGGGAAATTATTACCGTCTTTCTAATCCTTTCCAGGACGATTTTGCCGCATGGATGGTGGTATCGGAAGACCAGGAACAGGCATTTGTAAGTGCAGTCAGACTGACTGCAGAGGCGAATCCGGCAGCAGCCTATGTCACCTTAAGAGGACTGGAAGAGGATGCCTTTTATCTGGAAAAAACAACCGGAAAAGTGTATGCTGGCGCCGCTCTTATGGAAGCCGGACTGCTTCTTCCGGCACCAAAAGGAGAGTATGAGGCGTATCAGATTGTGCTGCAGAAGGTCGATGCAGAGTAGTAATACAACGTGAGTTTTTCAGAAAAATAAATAAGCCAGAGTGCGAAGAACTGCAAATGGAAGTGTGCAGAAACAAGTATCTGCTTGTCGGTTCTTCGTGCTCTGGCTTTTCATTTAAAGAGAATGATGGGGCTTTGGGTTATGGGACAGTCGGCATTATTTGCAAACTGATTTACCGGTCATGCGTCCGTCTGTCCGCTGTCTGATAATACAATTTTTTAGTTTCATACATGTGCTGATCGGCCTCTTTCAGAAGTTCTTCCAGATCGTCACAGGTATCTTTCCAAAGGAAACCAATGGAAGTGCTCACCTGCTGTTTTTTCATGTTTTCCTGGAGACTTGCAATCTTGTCCAGGTATTCCTGCTGCTCCATATCTGTGACGACAATCACGAATTCATCGCCGCCAATACGGTAAGCATTTTCCGGGAAAATACAGGAAATTACGCTGGCAGCAGTGCGGATAAAAGTATCTCCAGCCTCATGTCCCTGCTTGTCATTAATCTGTTTCAGTCCATTCAGGTCGATATAAGCAACACCTGTATTTGCAAGCGTTTTGTCATGAAAAGAATCTAAAACCTGAATGTATTTATTGCGGTTGTACAGTGCGGTCAGCATGTCGCGGAAGCTCATATATCTCAGTTGTTCCTGCTGTCTCTTGGTACTCAGGCTGTTGGTAATAAAGAACTGGATAGAGGACAAAAGTGTAGCGTCATCGTAAAAACGCTCCGGGTTATCTACGCCCACAAACCCCATTACTTTTCCGTTCTTATTCAAAGGAACCGTGATCAGCCGGGTAATGTTCTGGTTCTTGATCAGATCATAAAATTTGGTATCCTTATGGTCCTCAATATTGGAAATATAGTAGGGCAGATCGTTGTAAAAGTTCTCCATCCACTCTGGTAAAAGAGCACACGGAACCTCCTGCAGGTTATCAATTTCGGGAGCAACGCCTGGTTTCACGCACTCGTATGTATTGGTCAGAATATCCCTTTTGGCATCAAGCTCAAAGATATAAGTACGGTCTGCATTAAAATACTGAAGGATAATTTCCAGCAGATTCTGAATGGAAAGATTAATGTCCTTGTCCGAGGATAATTCCGTTACGCAGTGAATCAAAGTATTGGAAATCTCAAGCTGTTCCCGGGTCTTTTTCACGATCCATGACCTTGTAATACAGCATGATAGACATCACGACAGTGATTCCAATTACAATAAATACAGGAAGTAAACGCTTGAGATTTTGCTTCATGGTAAAAACTGGACTCTTTTTATAGGGATAATATTATTTTAATTTTAGCACTCTTTCAGATGTAAAAAAAGCCTTTTAAGTGGAAAGATTGAAATTTTGCCCTTCCTGAGATATACTTTTTGTATTCACGGACAAAACAGCTTGGAAAATGCGGAAAGGCAGGGGAGATAATGGTATCTATGATTCCTTTCGGTCTTCTTGCCGGATTTGCGGGGGACAGGGAAATACGGATTACGGAATTGGATGAGACGGGCTTTGGATTTCGGGTATGCAAGGGGAGCTTTGCAGATGCCCCAATATTGTTTCTGATTTGCTTTTATGATTTGGAAAAGGGCGGATATCATGAGGTGAAAATTTCTGCATATGATCTGAGAAAAGATGCAGATGAGCCGTCGGAGTTTTATGAAAAATTCTGGGTGACCGTCGAATTGCCGGATTATGTTCAGGCAGTGCAGAGACTGCTGGGACAGTACAGCAGGTACATTCATTTGAAGCTGGAAGCGGATGACAGCGAACTGGCGAAAAGGATGACCGGGTATCCGGGAGAACTGGATCTGGTGAAGTGTGACAGCCTGGAAAAACAGGTGCAGATCTGGAAGGAAGAGGTGCAAAGCGGCAGGAATGCAGAAGGTGCACAGGCATATAGGCAGGAAAAACTAAGTGAGTACGGGACTGAAGCTGAACAGAAACCTGCTGATAGATACAGTGATGATTCTGGTATTAAAGGATGGGAAGACTTTGATATAGAGCTGGCGCTGGAACTGGATCGTAAGGCGTTGTATACGGATTATCTGCAGATGCCTTTGCGTGATTTTGCCGCGAGATATGCTGGAAATAGTATTGGTGTTTGCCGGGAAATTTTGCAGGCGAGACGAAAAGCGGATCGGTTGTATATTGGAAACCAGTTCTGTCATCTGCTGTTTCCGGATGAAGTTCTGTTGTTTGAAATGATGGAAAAAGCAGTGGCGGAACGGTTGGAAATAACTCTTGTTTTTTCTTACATGCGGGAGTATCAGCTGGATTCTGCCGCTCATTTATTGCGTAAAGCTGACCTGTGGTGTCAGGCACATAACTGCCAGATTGAAGTGGTTGTGAAT